>NZ_RPSE01000144.1:0-13569 GCF_003949955.1 Streptomyces sp. WAC05292 | reverse complement strand
AGCGCGGCCGGGGCCGGGGCGGGTGCCACGGCGGGCCGGGCGGCCGGCGCGGACACCGGCGTGGGGGCGGCGCTGCGGACCGGGGCGCCGGCGGCGGCGCCGAGCTCCAGTCCGGCGAGGTCGCGCAGGATCTCGTTGGCCCGCAGGTGGCTGCGTCCGATGTCGAGCCCGTGCTCCTTGACGGCGTTGACCGCGTCGAGGACCTCGCTCAGCCGGCCCTGCTCGGCGGCCCGCTCCAGGAGCCCGGTCAGGCGCTCGGCGCTCTGCAGCTGGCCCGTCAGGTAGTCGTCGTGCAGGGAAAGGTGGTCGGCCACAAGATCGGCCAGGCGGTCGTTGTCCACGTGGGCTGTCTCCATGACGGCGGGTTCCGGGGCCTTGGCGGCGGCCGGGACCGGGGCCGGGGCCGCGGGCGCCGGGGCGGCGGCCTTCGGCAGGGTCGGGACCGCGATGCGGTACCCGTTCTCGAGCGCGTCGCGGTAGGCGGCCTTGCGCTCCGGCGAGACGTAGTTGATGCCGTTGAGGAGGATCGACATCCCCTTCTTCGGCGCCTGCTCCTCCTCCGCGGCGGGCCCGTACCGGTCCGCGGTCTCCAGCGGGAGGCCGAGCACCGCGAGCTGGGCCACGCCCTGCTTCAGCGCGGTGTCGGCGTCCTTGCCGGGGCCGGCGTCGAGCGCGACGACGGTGTGCTCGCGGCCGCCGAGGATCCGGCCGACCAGCTTCGCCAGCACGTCCTTCGGGCCGAACTCGACGAACACCCGGAACCCGGCCTCGTACATCTCCTCCACGCGGGCGGCGAAGTCGACGGGGTTCAGCAGCTGCTCGGTCAGGATGCGCCGGTTCGCGGCGGTGTCCGTGCCGTACACGGCGCCCCGCGTGTTCGCGAACACGGGGGCGGCGGGCGCGGCGACGTCGACCGCGTCGACGCTGCCGCGGAACGCCTCCACGGCGTGCCCGACGAACGGCGTGTGGAATGCCGCCGACACCGGCAGGCGCGAGGCCCGCACGCCGGCTTCCTTGGCGGCCGCGATCAGCTTCTCCACCTCGGCGGTGGCCCCGCCCACCACGATCTGGTCGGGCGCGTTGCGGTTGCAGACGACGACCCCGTCGACGGCGGCGAGCAGTTCGGCGACCCGCTCCTCCGGGGCGGACACCGCGGCCATCGCACCGGCCTCGAAGCCCTCCTCCGCGGGCGGGGACATCGCGTTGCCGCGGGCCCGGGCGAGCGCGAAGAACGCGTCGTCGCCGAGGGAGCCGGCCGCCCACAGGGCGGTCAGCTCGCCGAAGCTGTGGCCGAGGAACCCGTCGGCGGCGAAACCCAGTTCGGACAGGTAGCGGTACTGGCCCGCGGACAGGGCGCCGATCGCCGGCTGCGCGTACGCGGTCGCCCGCAGCGCGGCCTCCTGCTCCCTGCGCGCGGCGTCGTCGAACGCGGGCGGCGGGAACGCGACCGCCGACAGCGGCGCGGCCGCGCCCTCGAACTGCCGGTTCGCGGCGTCGAAGGCGGCGCGCAGCGGCGGCAGCGCCATCACCGCGGACCTGCCCGGGTTGACGTACTGGCTGCCCTGCCCGGAGAACAGGGCGCCGACCTTGCCGGCGGCGGCCGCGCGGCGGCGGAACCAGATGCCCTTCGGGTGCGACCAGGCCTCCTCCGCGGGCCGGGCGCGCAGCTGCCCGAGGGCGGTGTCGCGCAGCGCGGCGAGTTCGCCGGCGGTGCGGGCGACGAGCGCGATGCGGGCGCTGCCCTCGGGGACGGGCCCCGCAGTGGCGGGGGCGCCGCCGGCCAGCAGCTCGGTCAGCGCGGCCGTGTCCGGGGCGTGCCACAGGTGGACGGCGGCCACCTGGTGGCCGGCGCGCAGGTCGTCGCCGTCGCCGTGCTCCTCCAGCACCATGTGGAAGTTGGTGCCGCCGAAGCCGAACGAGGAGATCGCCGCGCGGCGCTTGGGCCGTTCGGGGTGGCGGATCCAGGGGCGGGCCTCGGAGTTGACGTACAGCGGGCCGGCCCCCGGCTGCAGCGAGCTGCCGGGCTCCTGGACGTTGATCGTCGGGGGGAGCACCTTGTGGTGCAGGGCCATGGCCAGCTTGATCATGCCGGCGGCGCCGGCGGCGGCCTTCGTGTGGCCGATCTGGGACTTCACGCTGCCGACGGCCGCGTACGCCTTGGCGTCGGAGGCCTCGGCGAGGACGGAGGTGAGCGCCTTCAGCTCGGTGGCGTCGCCGACGGCGGTGCCGGTGCCGTGCGCCTCGAACAGCTCGACGCTGGCGGGGGAGCAGTCGGCGTCCTCGTACGCGCGGCGCAGCGCGACCATCTGGCCCTCGGCGCGGGGCGCGTAGATGGACTTGAAGCGGCCGTCGCTGGAGGTGCCCATGCCGCGCAGCACCGCGTAGATGCGGTTGCCGTCGCGTTCGGCGTCGGAGAGGCGGCGCAGGGCCAGCATGCCGATGCCCTCGCCGATCAGGGTGCCGTCGGCGTCCTTGTCGAAGGGGCGGATGTTCCCGGACTTCGACAGGGCGGGCGTCTTGCTGAAGCACAGGTACATGAAGATGGTGTTCTCGGCGTCGCAGCCGCCGACGAGCATGGTGTCGGAGCGGCGCTCCAGCAGCTCGCTGACGGCCGCGCGGACCGCGCCGAGCGAGCTGGCGCAGGCGGCGTCGACGGTCATGTTGATGCCGCCGAGGTCGAGCCGGTTGGCGACGCGGCCGGCGACGACGTTGCCGAGCATGCCGGGGAAGGAGTTCTCCTCCCACGGGGCGTAGGCGAGGCGGAACTTGGCGGCGATCTCCTCGGCGTCCCGGTCGGTGAGGCCGCAGCTGCGGACGACCTCCTTGATGACCGGGGTCTGGAGGCGGGCGGTCAGCGGCTGCGTGAGCTGGTTGGCGCCGGTGATGCCGAGGACGACGCCGGTGCGGGAGGCGTCGTACCAGGGCTGGTCGGCCCCGGCGTCCTTGAGCAGGTCGCGGGCGACGACGAGACTGAGGAGCTGGAGGACGTCGGTGACCTCCAGGGTGTTCGGGGGCAGGCCGAACTCCAGCGGGTTGAACGGCACGTCCGGTATGAAGCCGCCGCGCCGGGAGTACGTCTTGTCGGGTGCCGACGGGTCCGGGTCGTAGTGCTCGGAGAGGTCCCAGTGGGTGCCGGGCACGTCCTCGATGCAGTCGGCCGCCGCGACCACGTTGGACCAGAACTCGCGCAGGTCGGGCGACTTCGGGTACAGGGCGGAGAGGCCGACGATGGCGATCGGGTCTCGGGCCAGCCGGCGGTCCAGCTGGCTGTCCGACGGCGGAGTGACGGGCTGCGGAGAATTCACGACAGAGCTCTCAGGGTCTCGGGGCGATCGGCCGTGGGCCGGGGTCCGCCGGTCATCGTGGAGAAGGGCCTGCCAGGAGCGGGCGGCGGTCAGGCGGCGTGCACCAGCTGCGCGATCAGGGCGGCGGCGTCCGGGCGGCTGAGCATGGTGTAGTGGTCGCCGGGGCTGCGGTGCAGGGTGAGCCCGCGGGGTGCCAGCGGCTCCCAGCCGAGCGTCGGGTCGTCGGGGATCAGGCTGCCCTCGGCCGTGACGAGGACCAGCGGCACGCTCGACGGCACGGCCTCGTACGGGGTGGTGAGCCGGTTGTTGCGCAGCAGCCCGTCCACGTACGTGTCGTACAGCTTGCGGAGCCCGAACACCGGGGTGCCGGCCTTCAGGGCGCCGGCGGCGACGGCGGCGTCCAGGACGGCCTCCAGGCCGCGGTCGACGTCCGCGCCGGCGAGCCGCTCCGGGTCCGGGGCCACCGGCGTGCCGCGCTTCGCCCCGAGGTACAGGGCGAACCAGCCGAGGAGCAGGGTGGGGTCCAGCTCCTCGTCGGACGGCTTGTACGCATCGGTGGGGGCGATGCTGTCCAGCAGGACGAGCCGGCGGGGCCGCTGCCCGGCCGGGAGCCGCTCGACGAGGGCCTGGGCGACGACGCCGCCGAAGGACCAGCCGGCCAGGGTGTACGGGCGGGCGTCGCCGGTGGGGGAGCCGCCGGTGGGGGAGCCGCCGGCGCGGGCGTCCTCGGCGCGGGCGCCGAGCAGCTCAGCGGCGAGCCGGCCGGCCAGGTCCTCGACGGTGGTCGCGGCGCGGCCGCCCGTCAGCGCGGCCTCCCAGTACTCGGGGAGCGCCGACAGGTCGAGGACGGTGAGCCCCGACCCGGCCGGCAGCGCCGCGGCCAGCGTCCGGTGCACCTCGGCGTCCAGCGCGCCGGGGTGCACCAGGTACACCGTGTCGGCGCCGGCCGCGGCGGTGCTCAGCCGGCGGACGGGCGCCGGAGTCCGGTCAGGACGCAGCCGCATGCCGTTCCTCGGCTCGGGTCTTGGACTCCTCCGCGATGAAGGCGGCCAGGTCCTTGATGGTGGGGTGGTACCACAGGGTGGTGGTGCCGAGTTCGAATCCGAGCCAGTTCTCCATTTCCCCGGCGAGGATCAGAGCCTCGGTGGAGTCGAGGTCGAGCTCGTCGAAATAAAGCTCCGGCGACACCTCGCTCTGCTCCACACCGAGCTTGTGGGCGATCTTCTCGACGAGCCACTGCTGGGCTTCTGACGCCGTCACAACGAGCACGTTGGTTCCTCCCTGGTCCGTGAATTCCGGAAGACCGGTCTGAAAGGGGGGGTGAAGGCCGGCAACGGCCGTCGCACGCGGTCCGCGCACGTCCGGGCCGCCCTGACGCCGCACTGCCGGCAGGTGCTGCGCGGCGGTGGGAAGAGGCGTCGGAGAAATTACGGGACCCCTGCCCCGGTGATTCCGCCGGCGGCGGGGAAGGAAATGGTGCGGTACATGTGGCACCCCCCCGGGCGGGTTTCGGAAACAGAAGACGGAGAAGACGGATCCTGTGAATTCCACGGGTTCTTCCCCGTGCCTTGCCCCTGTCCTTGTCCAGCACAGTAGGCAGGTGCCGGATGGTGTGGCAAGCAATTCCCGCCGCTGTCCGGGACATGCCTGTCGGGCCTCCACCCGGCGTTGAGTTCACATCGAGGAGCCGCCTCGAATAACGGGAGGAACCAGACATTTCCGGCTCCTGGGATGGTGCGCCGCACACGGACGAGCGCCCCTCCGGAGTGGCCGGAAGGGCGCTCATGGGACCCCGCAGGAGCAGTCGCGGGGGCGGTGCGGAAACGCGGTGCGGGCAGGGCGGGCCGCGGGCGGCTCAGGCGCCGGCCGAGGGCAGCAGGTCCGGCCGGTTGCCCAGCTTGAGCAGCAGCAGTGCCAGCGTGGTGCCCTGGGCGCCGAGGGCCGAGCGGTAGCGGTTCAGCATCTCGGTCTCCTGGCCCAGCTGGGTGCGCGGCAGGCCCGCCAGGCTCTTCGCCTGCTGGAGCCGCGTGACCAGTTCCGAGCGGCGGCGGACCAGCTCGATGATCGTGGAGTCGAGCTCCGCCACGTGCTCGTCACGCAGGCCGGCGTCCAGGGTGGCTGCGAAAGGCATGGCTACTCCCGTTCGGTGAGGTGTGAAAGGCAGTCAGGGATGCCGCGGGAGCGGCCCGCGGGCCGCCTCCTGCGTCAGCGGGGCAGGGCCGCCGCCAGCAGGTCCGCGAGGATCTGCGTCGCGTTCTGCGTGAGGACCGACGCCGGGTGGAACTGCACCGAGGCGAACCCCGGGCCCGCCAGCGCGTGGACCTCGCCGGTCGCCGCGTCCCGGAACGCCCGGACGGTGCCCGGCCGGCGGGCGCACCGGAAGGACTCCTCCGGGCTGTGCGCGGCGAACGTGTTGTAGAAGCCGACCAGTTCCGGCCGGCCGAAGAAATCGATCTTCAGCTGGACGCCCTGGTGCGGCACCGGACGCCGCCGCACCTCCAGCCCCAGCAGGATGCTCAGCACCTGGTGCCCCAGGCACACCGAAAGGAACGGCGTCCCGGTGCGCAGCAGCCGCTCCGTCGCCGCGCGCATCGCGGCGATCTTCGGGTGGCCGGCGTCCCGGGGGTCGCCCGGACCCGGCCCGACGATCACCAGGTCGTACGCGCCCGGCTCGTACGGCTCGTCGTAGCGGCGGATGCACACCCGCAGCCCCAGCGCGGCCAGCTGGTGCCGAGCCATCGCCGTGAACGTGTCCTCGGCGTCCAGGATCAGCACCCGCCGGCCCGCCAGGCCGGGCCGGGCCTCCGCCCGCGCCTGCGGATCGGCCAGCCAGAACCCGCCCAGCGCCGAGTTCCGGGCCTCCAGCGCCTGCCGCACCGCCGGGCGGTCCCCGAACGACGGCACCGGCTCCGCCGGCGGCGCCTCCCGCTCCAGCGCCGCCAGCAGCCCGGCCGCCTTGGCCCGGGTCTCGGCCACCTCCGACTCCGGCGAGGAGTCCCGGACGAGGGTCGCGCCGACCGCGAGCCGCAGCGCGCCCGAGGCGTCCACGTCCGCGGTGCGGATCAGGATCGCCGAGTCCATGGCCCGCCCGCCGTCCGCGTCACGGCCGATCAGCGCGGCGACACCGCTGTAGTAGCCGCGGCCCTCCGGTTCGTACTTCCGCACCACCTTGCAGGCGCTCTCCAGCGGGCTGCCCACG
Organism: Streptomyces sp. WAC05292; assembly: GCF_003949955.1. Taxonomy (NCBI): domain Bacteria; kingdom Bacillati; phylum Actinomycetota; class Actinomycetes; order Kitasatosporales; family Streptomycetaceae; genus Streptomyces; species Streptomyces sp. WAC05292. The sequence continues at coordinate 7,065 of NZ_RPSE01000144.1, read as the reverse complement.
ACCGTCGGCGCGAACATCGTCTCCCGCAGCACGTCCACGACGTCCAGCCCGGTCCGGCCGCGGATCAGGTACTCGGTGTGCGCCAGGCGGGCCATCTGCTTCAGGTACGGGCCGACTACCTGCCCGCCCTCCGAGCAGATCCGGCCCATCATCTTCAGCTCCTCGTCGACGACCATGTACAGCTCGTCGGCCTCCTTCGGGTCGGCGAGGAAGTCGAGCAGGCCCGCCTCCGTCGGCCCGTCCTCCGGGTAGCGGTAGGTGCCGCTGATCGGGTTCATCACGGCGGTGCCGCCCGCCAGGCTGACGTGCCGCTCCGGGGTCGCCCCGATCAGCGTCCGGCCGCCCAGGTGCACGACGAACGTCCAGTACGCCGACGGCTCGTGCAGCAGCATCCGGCGGAAGAACGACAGCGCGGCCGCCGCACCCCAGTCCTCCACCACGGCCGTGTACGAGCGCTGGAGCACGAAGTTCGCGCCCTCGCCGCGCCCGATCTCCTCGGCCAGCACCTGTGCCGCCCGCGCCGCGTACGTCCCGTCGTCGAGGTCGAACGCCCCGCCCGAGGTCCGCAGCGGCTCCCGGGGCAGCCGCTCCAGCACCTCCTCCCACGGCACCACCGCCTGCTCGGCGATCTCCAGGGCCACCAGCGGCGTCCCGTCGTCGGGACAGGCGAAGCCGCGCTCGCGGATCTGCCGGTACGGCAGCAGGGCCAGCAGCTCGTGCCGCCCCCGCGCGCCGTCCGCCGGCAGCGGCAGCCCGGCGAGCCCCGCCCCGTCCGGGACCTCGACGGCCCGCCCGAGCAGCACGTCCACGCCGCCGGAGCCCGACTCCGGCCGGTGGAGCAGCGCGAAGTGCGGTCCGCCGCCGCCCGCCGGGGCGCCTGCCGGGCCGGCCGCCAGGATCCGGCCCAGCAGGTCCCCGCCGTCCGCGGTCAACGGACCGCCCCCGCACCGGCCCCGGCGAGCTGCCGGAGCACGTCCCGCGTGGTCACGGCCATCCCGCAGCGCGTCGCCACGTACTCCACCGCCATCCGGTGGTGCCCCGCGTCGAAGTCCGCGACCGCATCGGCCACCACGAACGTCTGGATGTCGTGCGCGAACGCCTCGTTCGCCGTCGCCAGGATGCCCACGTGCGCGTACACCCCGCACACCAGCAGCTGGTCCCGGCCCTGCGCCCGCATCCGCTCCAGCAGGTCCGTCCGGAAGAACGCGCTCGGCCGCCACTTCGTCAGCACCGCGTCCCCCTCCGCGGGGGCCAGCACCGCGGTGATCGCCCGGTCCTGCGGCGCCACCGTCATCCCCGGCCCCCAGAAGTCCTTCAGCAGGCCCCGGTCCGCCGGCGTCATGTCCCCCGGCTGCGCCGTGTACGCCACCGGCACGCCCAGCTCCGCGCACCTGCCGCGCAGCGCCGCACTGTTGGCCTTGAGGTCCGTCAGCGGCTGCGCGCCCGCCGGGAAGGGGTGGAGGAAGTACTCCTGCATGTCGTGGACGAGCAGCACGGCCCGCCGAGGGTCGACCGTCCACCGGGCGGTGTTCACGGGCAGCTCCCCGCCCGACGGCATGCAATAGGGTGCGATCGCCGGGATGCCCATGACGATCTCCTTTCTGGGTTCAGGGCCGGTCGCCTCAGGCGCCGAGCGTCGCGCCGCCGTCGACCACGAGGTCGTGCATGGTGATGTGCCGGGCCCGGTCGGAGAGCAGGAACAGCACCGCGTCCGCGATGTCCGGCGGGACGGCGATCCGGCGCAGCGGTATCCCCGTGCGGAACGACTCCGGCAGGCCCTCGATCGAGCTGCGCGCCACGTCCTCCGGGTCGTACATCCCGTACAGCATCGGCGTGTACGTCGACCCGGGCGCCACCGTGTTGCAGCGGATCCCGTACCGGGCGAGCTCCAGCCCCAGGCACTTGGTCAGCATCGTTGCCGCGGCCTTCGACGCCGCGTACGCCGACATGTTCATCCGGGCCGTGCCCGCCGCGTTCGACGCGACCGTGACGACGGCGCCGCTGCCGCGCTCGGCCATGCGCCGGCCCACCGTCCGCGACAGCCGGAACACCCCGCCCGCGTTGACCGCGAACGTCGCCTCCCAGTCGTCGTCGGACAGGTCCAGCACCGGCCCCATCCGCAGCACGCCCGCGCAGTTGACCAGTTCGCAGACCGGGCCGAGCGCCTCCTCCGCACGGTCCACGGCCGCGGTGACCTCCGCGGGCGAGGCCACGTCCGCCGCGACGGCGACGACCCGGTGCCCGTCCTCCGCCAGCTCCTTCGCCACCAGGTCCAGCGCGGACCGGTCCCGGTCCAGCAGGGCCACCGCGCGGCCCTCGGCCGCCAGCGCCCGCGCGACCGCCGCTCCGATCCCGCCCGCCGCACCGCTGACCAGCGCGACCTTGTCCGTCTCCACCGTCATGCCTCCGCCCCCCTGACGTGTCCCGCCAGCACCCCGGCGACGGCCTCGGGCGCGATGCCCAGCCGCCGCGTCGAGAAGGACGCCAGCGCCCGAAGGTAGTCGGCGGCCAGCCGCTCCTCGTCCAGGTGGACGGCCCGGCCGTCCTCCAGGAGCACCCGGCCCGCCACGATCACGGTCTTCACGTCCGCCGAACCGCCGAGGTTCAAGAACCCCTCCAGCGGCCGCGGGTTGAGCAGGTAGCGCCAGTCGCCGGCCGGCACGAGCACCAGGTCGGCCTGCCGGCCCGGCTCCAGCGCGCCCAGGTCGGGCCGGCGCAGGGCGCGCGCCGCTATCCGGGTCGCCATCGCCAGCGCGTCCGTCGGCAGCAGCGCCGTGTTGTCCGCGTACATCTCCGTGTACGCGTGCCACGCCGCCCGCATCGCCTCCGGCATGCCGCCCACCGGCAGCGCCCCGCCGTCCGTGGACAGCGACACGTCCAGCCCGGCCCGGCGCAGCTCCGGGATGGCGCGGGTCTCGGTGAGCGTCGACTCGCCCGTCGGCCCGTACTTGGCGGGGGAGTGGCTGACGTGCGCGCCCGCGGCGAGCAGCAGTGACCGCTCCTCCGCGTCGAGGAACGCGCAGTGCACCGCCACCAGCCGGTCGTCGAGCAGCCCGAGGTCCGCGAGCCGGCGCACCGGGGTCGTGCCGTGGTACTCCCGCATCACGTCCGCCTCCCGGCGCAGCGCGCCGACGTGCGTGGCGAACGGGACGTCGTACGCTCGGGCCAGCTCGCCGAGGCCCTTGCCGAGCCCGTCGCTGACGTTCGTCACGTACGCGGCGCTGGCCTGGGCCGTCACCAGCCCGGACGGGTCCCGGGCGCAGTCGGCGAGGAGCCCCTCCAGCCGGGACAGCACCGCGTCGGTGTCGCGGGTGCGCCGGAAGCGGCCCTCGCCGGGCGCACACACACCGTCGCCCGTCCAGTGGCTGACGGCGCAGCGGACGCCGACGGTGCGGGCGGCCGCCGCGAGGGCTTCGGCGCGGTTGAAGGAGCCGACGTCGCCGAGGGCGGTGGTGCCCGAGCGGAGCTGCGTCCACAGCGAGTAGCGGGCGACGGCCTCGGCCTCGCCGGGGGTGAGCCCGTCGGCGACGTCCTGGAAGGTGTCGAACATCGCCGAGATCGTGCGGACGTCCCCGCCCAGGGCCATCACGCCCGGCTCGTCGGAGGCGTCCCGCGGGTCGCGCAGCGCGCCCTTGAACGGCAGCCGCAGCGCGAACATCTCGTGCCAGTGGGCGTTCACGAAGCCCGGCAGCACCAGGTGCCGGCCGGCCTCGACGGTCCGCATCCCCGCCCGCACCGGCGCCGGCAGCGCCGCGGCCGCCGCGTCGACTTCGGCGACCGGCCCGACCGCGGCGATGGTGTCCCCGACGACCAGGACCGAGCCCGACGGGTGCATCGCCGCGTCCGCGTCGGCGGTGTACACGCAGCCGCCCCGCACCAGCAGCGCCGGCGCCCGCTCCGGCAGCGGCCCCCCGCCGCCCTCGGCCGGGGTGGCGCTCACGCCAGCCTCGCGGTGACCTCGGCGGCGCTCTGCCCCTCGAGGAGGTGCCGCGTCCACGCCTCCAGCGTCGGCTCCGTGGCCAGTTCGCGGACGCCCGCCGCGATGCCGGCCCGGCGCAGCGCCCCGACGACCCGCATGATCTCCAGCGAGCCGAGTCCGCAGTGCACCAGGTTGGCGTCCGGGGCGAGGTCCTCCGGCTCCACCTTCATGACGGCGGCGGTGATCCGGGCCAGCGCCGCGGTCACGGCCTCCGGGCCGGTGCCGGCCGCGGCGGTGCCGGTGGCGGTGCCGGGGGCGGTGGGGCTGTTCGTCATCGGGGCCCTCCCTGAGCCGAGGCCGCGAGCGGCCGGTGCGCCGCGGCGGCCAGGCCGGCCGCCAGCGTCTTCTTGTCGACCTTGCCGAGCCCGGTCAGCGGGAACGCGTCCACGAGCTCCAGACGGTCGGGCAGCTTGTAGTCGGCCAGCCCGCGCAGTTGCAGCGCCTGCTTCAGCCCGGCCAGCGTCGGCGGCTCGCCGTCGGGGACGACGAACGCGCAGATCCGCTCGCCGAGCCACTCGTCGGGCATCCCGACGACCGCCGCCCGCGCCACCGCCGGATGCTCCAGCAGGTGCCCCTCGACCTCGCCGGCGGACACCTTGTCGCCGCCGCGGACGATGACGTCCTTGATGCGGCCCTCGATGACCAGCCGGCCCTCGGCCGTCATCCGGGCCAGGTCGCCGGTGCGGTAGAAGCCGTCCGCGGTGAACGCGGTCCGGTTGTGCTCCTCCGCCCGGTAGTAGCCGCTCAGGGTGTACGGGCCGCGGGTGTGCAGCTCGCCGGTCGCGCCGGGCGGCACCTCCGCCCCGTCCTCCCCGACGATCCGCACCTCGTCGCCGGGCGAGATCGGCCGGCCCTGCGTGGCGAGGACCGCCTCCTCCGGGTCGTCGGCCCGGGTGAAGGACAGCAGCCCCTCCGCCATGCCGAACACCTGCTGCAGGCGCACCCCGAGCCCGGGGCCGACCCGGGCGGCGAGCTCCGGTGCCAGCGGCGCCCCGCCGATCTGCACCGTCCGCAGCGTCCCCAGGTCGTGCGGCGACCATTCGGCGGCCTCCAGCCACAGCTGCGCCACCGTCGGCACCAGCGAGGTGAAGGTGACTCCCTCCTCCTCGACGAGCCGGAAGCAGTCGTCCGGGGCCGGACCGTCGGCGAGGACGACCGTGCCGCCCGCGCCGAGCGTGCCGATCACGCCCGGGCAGCCCCAGGTGAAGTTGAACTCGACGGGCAGCGCCGCCAGGTAGACGTCCCGGTCGGTGAGCCCGTTGACCTCGGCCGCGGTCCGCGTCTGGTACGCGTAGTCGTCGTGCGTCCGCGGGATCAGCTTCGGCAGGGCCGTCGTACCGCCCGACAGCAGGAAGAACGCCACATCGGACGGGTCCGGCTCGGGCAGCTCCACCGGCTCGGCGTCCACCCGGTCCAGCGGCACCGCGGCCGTGCCCGCCGGCACCCCGCCCAGCACGAACAGCGAGCGCAGCGAGGGCACTTCGTCCCGCAGCCGCAGCCCCAGCGCCAGGTGGTCGAAGCCGCGGTGCTCGGCCGGGAGCACGTACGCCGCGGCCTGCGACACCCGCAGCAGGTGGCCGATCTCGGCGGCCCGGTGCGCGGTCAGCGAGAACACGGGCACCGCGCCCAGCCGGAACAGCGCGAAGCACACCGCCGGGAACTCGGGGGCGTTGGGCAGCTGGACGACGACCCTGTCGCCCGGGCCGAGGCCGTGCGCCCGGAAGCCGGCGGCCAGCCGGTCGACCCACGTGTCGAGCTCGCGGTACGTCAGCCGGGTCGCGCCGTGGACGAGGGCCGTCCGGTCCGCGGAGCGGCGGGCCCAGGAGCGCAGCAGGGCGGAGAGGTTCTCGCCCCGCCAGTAGCCGTTCGCCCGGTAGGCCTCGGCGAGGTGCTCACGGGGCGGGGTGCAGCCGTCAAGCATGGTGGTCGGTCTCCTTGTGCGTGGCAGCGGGGAGGACGTTCGTCGGGGGCGGCGGGCCGGCGAAGGGGCTGGGCCCGCCGCGGGGCCCGGGTCAGCGGCCGCCGTGCGGGCCGGTGATCTCCAGGACGGCGCAGGTGACCTCGGCGCCCGGAGCGGCGCCGATGAGCATCACGTGGTCGCCGGCCGCCACCTGCCCGGTGTCGAGCAGGTACTCCAGCCCGGACACGGGGTCGGCGGCCCCCGCGTGCCCGGTGCGCCGGGTGAACTCCCACACGCCGCGGTCGGCGCCGATGCCCAGCGGCTCCAGGAAGGTGTCCTCCAGCGGGCCCCGGGAGAACCCGATGTGGACGACCCGCCTGATGCGGTCCATGCCCACGCCGGCCTCGTCCAGGGTGCGTTCGGCGACGGCGGACACCAGCTCGCCCAGATTCCCCATCGGGGGCAGCACGCCGTTGGCCCACTGCTCCCGCCAGAACCGCCGGCGCGCCTCCAGGTTCAGCGGCCGGCCCACCGTCACCGGCGGCGGGAAGAGGACCTCCCCGCCCCGGTTGAACTCCTCCATCTCCGGGTTGGACAGCGACCGGGCGGCCAGCACCCGGGCGAAGCCGCCGTCCGAGGCGACCACGGCCGCCGCCGCCCCGTCCGCCAGCAGGAACAGCCCCGACGCCCGCCACCGGTCCACCATCGGCGTGCCGAAGTTGTCGGCGGCCGTCAGCAGCACCGCCGGACGCGAGGGGTCGGCGATCAGCCGGTGCGCGGCCAGCTCCAGCGAGGCCAGCATGCCCAGGCAGCCCTGCCGGACCTCCAGGGCCGGGATGGGCACGTCCAGCGCCTTGCGCAGCACGTAGTGCTGCGCGGACCAGCCGTCCGGGCCCTGGAAGTGCGCGCTGCTGTGCAGCAGCGCCGCGAACTCCCCGGGCGCGCGGCCCGACCGGCGGACCGCGGCCGCGGCTGCCTCCGCGGCCATGTCGGGCGCCGGGACGTCCCCGGCGACCGCCACCGACAGGATCCCGGAGGCCTCGCGCACGTCCGGGTCCAGCAGACCCTCCTTGACGGCCCGCTCGGTCTCCACGACCTCGGGCAGGACACTCGCGATGCCCGCGAGGTACAGCTTGTCGAACCGCATGGTGGTCAGCTCTCCGTCCGGTACGGGATGGGCGGGTCG
>NZ_RPSE01000143.1:0-13577 GCF_003949955.1 Streptomyces sp. WAC05292 | reverse complement strand
GCCCCCGGGCCCGCCCCGAGCCGCGGAGCCGGCTGCACGGCGCCGCCCCGGGGACCGGCAGGGCACACCGCCTGCGAGAGGCGGCGGGCCGGCGTCCCCCTCGGACGCCCGCGACCGCGCCCCGCCCGCGGACCAGCCCCGGAGCGGCGAGCCGCCTGCACCGGGAAACGCCGCGCCTCCCCCCGCCAAGGGCCGCGACGGCGGCTACCAGGGGACCCGGCCGCAGACCGAGCCGCAGGGTCTCGGACGGGGGAGGCGGCTGCACGGGGTGACGACCGGTGTCCCCCATCGGGCGCCGCGGTCGCGGGCCGTCCACCGGGTCGGCCGGGCATTTGGGAAGCCGCGGCCCGCGCCGGGCCCGCGCGAACAGTGCGGGCAGGCGGGTCGGCGGCGGGCTTCAACGCGGCGGGTGTGCCGGGCGGCCACCCGGATAGGTGAACCTGCCGGGTGCCCGGCGGGGGTGCCGTCGGGCGTTGCGGAGCGTGGCGGGGCGGCCGTAGAAGATCACCGACCAAGTTACCGCCCGGTACCCGCCGGGCCCGGCACACGGGGACGACCATGACCGCACGGACCGCGCACACCACCAGGCCGCCCGCCCGCCGCGATCGGCGCGGCCCCGGCCCCACCCGCCCCACCCGCCCCGCGCGGCCCCGCGGCCCGCACGACTGGTTCGCCGAGCGGCTGCTCGCCGTCGTCACCGGCCAGCGCCCCGTGCACTCCCTGCTCGGACTGACCGTCGGCCCGGCCTACGACCAGCTCGTGAGCCTCGCCCCCAGCGGCCCGCCGCGCCGCCGCTTACGCCCCGTCTTGCGCCACTGCGGCCGCTTCCACCCCGGGCCGGGCGTCATCGAGGCCTTCGCCCGCATCGCCACGGGCGAGCGGGTCTCCGCGATGGCGTTCCGCCTGGAGCAGGGCCCGGACCTGCGCTGGCGGTGCGCCGCGGTGGAGATCCGCGGCCCCCGCCCCTGAGCCCCGCCGCCGCCTTCTGCGCCTTGCGGCGCTCGGCGCGCGTCATGCCGTCGCCCGGCTGGCCGTCGGAGTCGAAGTCGCCCTCGACCACACCGCCCTCGCCGTCGACCGTCGGCGCCGAGAAGTGCAGGCGGTCCGGCCGCTGCGGGGCGTCCAGGCCCTTCGCGCGGATCTCCGGGCGGGCCCCCGCCGGCTCCTTGGCCAGGGACGGCGCCGCCTCCTGGACCGGCACCTCCTCGACCTGCTGCTCGACCTGGACCTCCAGGTTGAACAGGTAGCCGACGGACTCCTCCTTGATGCCCTCCATCATGGCGTTGAACATGTCGAAGCCCTCGCGCTGGTACTCGACCAGCGGGTCCTTCTGCGCCATGGCCCGCAGGCCGATGCCCTCCTGGAGGTAGTCCATCTCGTAGAGGTGCTCGCGCCACTTGCGGTCCAGCACCGACAGCACCACGCGCCGCTCCAGCTCGCGCATGATGTCCGAGCCGAGCGCCTTCTCGCGGGCCGCGTACTGCTCGTGGATGTCGTCCTTGACGGACTCGGCGATGAACTCGGCGGTGATGCCCGCCCGGTCGCCCGCCGCGTCCTCCAGCTCCTCGATCGTGACCTTGATCGGGTAGAGCTGCTTGAACGCGCCCCACAGCCGGTCGAGGTCCCACTCCTCGGCGAAGCCCTCGACCGTCTCGGCCGCGATGTACGCGTCGATCGTGTCGTCCATGAAGAAGCGCACCTGCTCGTGCAGGTCCTCGCCCTCCAGGACGCGGCGGCGCTCGCCGTAGATGACCTCGCGCTGGCTGTTGAGGACCTCGTCGTACTTCAGGACGTTCTTGCGGGTCTCGAAGTTCTGGGTCTCGACCTGCGACTGCGCCGAGGCGATGGCGCGGGTCACCATCTTGTTCTCGATCGGCACGTCGTCCGGCACGTTCGCCATCGACATGACGCGCTCCACCATCTGCGCCTTGAACAGGCGCATCAGGTCGTCGCCCAGCGACAGGTAGAAGCGGGACTCGCCCGGGTCGCCCTGACGGCCGGAGCGGCCGCGCAGCTGGTTGTCGATGCGGCGCGACTCGTGCCGCTCGGTGCCCAGCACGTACAGCCCGCCGAGCGCCTTGACCTCCTCGAACTCGGTCTTGACGGCCTCCTCGGCGCGCTGGAGGGCGGCGGGCAGCGCGGCCGCCCACTCCTCGATGTGCTCCTCGGGGTCGAGGCCCTGCTGGCGCAGCTCGGCCTCGGCCAGGTCGTCGGGGTTGCCGCCGAGCTTGATGTCGGTACCGCGGCCGGCCATGTTCGTGGCGACGGTGACGGCGCCGCGGCGGCCCGCCTGGGCGACGATCGCGGCCTCGCGCTCGTGCTGCTTGGCGTTGAGGACCTCGTGCGGGATGCCCCGCTTGGACAGCTGCCGCGAGAGGTACTCGGACTTCTCGACGGAGGTGGTGCCGACGAGGATCGGCTGGCCCTTCTCGTGCTTCTCCGCGATGTCGTCGACGACGGCGGCGAACTTCGCGACCTCGGTCCGGTAGATCAGGTCGGGCTGGTCGACGCGCTGCATCGGCCGGTTCGTCGGGATCGGGACGACGCCCAGCTTGTAGATCTGGTGGAACTCGGCGGCCTCGGTCATGGCCGTACCGGTCATGCCGGACAGCTTCGAGTACAGGCGGAAGAAGTTCTGGAGGGTGATCGTGGCGAGCGTCTGGTTCTCGTCCTTGATGTCCACCCCCTCCTTCGCCTCGATGGCCTGGTGCATGCCCTCGTTGTAGCGGCGGCCGGCGAGGATGCGGCCGGTGTGCTCGTCGACGATCATGACCTCGCCGTCGATGACGACGTAGTCCTTGTCCTTCTTGAACAGTTCCTTCGCCTTGATGGCGTTGTTCAGGTAGCCGACGAGCGGGGTGTTCACCGACTCGTAGAGGTTGTCGATGCCGAGCCAGTCCTCGACCTTCGCGACGCCCGCCTCGTGGATGCCGACGGTGCGCTTCTTCTCGTCGACCTCGTAGTCGCCGGTCTCCTCGATTCCCTTGAGCGGGTTGCCCGGCTCGCCCTTGGTCAGGCGGGTGACCAGCTTCGCGAAGTCCCCGTACCACTTGGTGGCCTGGTCGGCCGGGCCGGAGATGATCAGCGGGGTGCGGGCCTCGTCGACGAGGATGGAGTCGACCTCGTCGACCACGGCGAAGTTGTGGCCGCGCTGCACCAGCTCGTCCTTCGACCACGCCATGTTGTCGCGCAGGTAGTCGAAGCCGAACTCGTTGTTCGTGCCGTAGGTGATGTCGCAGTTGTACTGCTCGCGGCGCTGCGCCGGCGACATGTTCGCCAGGATGCAGCCGACGCTCAGGCCGAGGAACTTGTGGACGCGGCCCATCATCTCGGAGTCGCGCTCGGCCAGGTAGTCGTTCACCGTGATCAGGTGGACGCCCTTGCCGGACAGTGCGTTCAGGTACGCGGGCAGGGTGCCGACGAGGGTCTTGCCCTCACCGGTCTTCATCTCCGCCACGTAGCCGAGGTGCAGCGCCGCACCGCCCATGAGCTGGACGTCGTAGTGCCGCTGGCCCAGGACGCGCTTCGCGGCCTCGCGGACCGTGGCGAAGGCCTCCGGGAGCAGGTCGTCGAGGCTCTCGCCGTCCTGGTAGCGCTGCTTGTACTCGTCCGTGAGCGCCCGCAACTCGGCGTCGGAGAGGTTGACGAAGTCCTCTTCGATGGAGTTGACCTGGTCCGCGATGCGGTGCAGTTTGCGCAGGATCTTGCCTTCGCCTGCACGCATGAGCTTGTTGAAGACGGACACCGAGGTTTGTCTCCTTGCCGGTCGGGCCTGGCACTGGTTCGTACGCGGGCACGGAGGGTGGGCCCCACCGCACCGGCCATCGTAAGCGAGGACCCGGTCGCGTCGGGAGGTCCGCCGTGGCCGCGGGGCTGCAAGCGCCCGGAATGAGAACGTACGGGGGAGCCGGAAGGTGCCGCCAGGCGGCAAAACTGGTCGCCACGGCCCGGCGGCGCCAGCAGAATTCGGTCATGGAACCCACCACCCTGACGACGGCCCGGCTGGCCCTGCGACCCTGGGCGCCCGAGGACGCCGACGCCGTCCACCACGCCTGCCAGGACCCCGGCATCCAGCGCTGGACCTCCGTCCCCGCCCCGTACGAGGTGGAGCACGCCCGCGCCTGGACCGGCGAGATCGCACCGGCCGGCTGGCGGGAGGACACCGAGTACTCCTTCGGTATCCGCCTCGCCGGCCCCGGCACCCTCGTCGGCGCGGTCGGACTGCACGTGCACGGCCCCGCCGCCTACGAGGTGGGCTACTGGACGGCCGCCGAGCACCGCGGCCGCGGGTACGCCGCCGAGGCCGTCGGCGCGGTCGCCCGCTGGGCCTTCACCGCGCTCGGCGCCGGCCGGGTCGAGTGGCGGGCCGAGGTCGGCAACGCCGGCTCCCGGGCCGTCGCGGAGAAGGCGGGATTCCGCGTCGAAGGCGTCCTGCGGGCCGCCCTGCCGGTCCGCGGCACCTGGCGCGACTGCTGGGTGGGCGGCCTCCTTCCCGCCGACCTCGGCATGGAGTCCGCGCTCCCCCACCTCCCGGCCCGGGGGCACGGCCCCGCTGTCAGTGCCGCGCCCTAGGCTGCGGCCATGACCACCCCCGCAGCAGCAGCAGTGTCCCTCTCCGCCGACGAGGCCCGCAGGATCGCCCTGCGCGCCCAGGGGTTCCTCGGGGCCCCCGACCGACGGGCCGGGGTGCGGGGCGTGCTGCGCCACCTGGGCGCCGTCCAGCTCGACACGATCTCCGTCCTGGCCCGGTCGCACGAGCTCGTCCCGTACGCCCGCCTCGGCGCGGTCGGCCGCGGGACCGTCGAGGCGGCGTACTGGTCGCAGGGCCACGCCTTCGAGTACTGGTCGCACGCGGCCTGCATCCTGCCCATGGAGGAGTGGCCCCACTTCGCCTTCCGGCGCCGCGCGAACCGGGCCCGCGGCCACCGCTGGCACATCCTCGCGGAGAAGGACCGCTCCACCCGGGCCGTACTGGACCGCCTGCGGGCGGAGGGGCCGCTGACCTCGACCGGGCTGGGCGGCGCCAAGAACGGCGGCGAGTGGTTCCAGTGGTCCGAGACCAAGATCGCCGTGGAGTGGCTGCTCGACGTCGGCGAGGTCGTCTGCACCGAGCGCCGCGGCTGGAAGCGCGTGTACGACCTGGCCGAGCGGGCCGTGCCGGACGCCCTGCTCCACGACGGGCTCGACGACCGGGAGTGCCTGCGCCGCCTGGTCGCGCTGGCCGGGCAGAGCCTGGGCGTCGGCACCCGGGCCGACATCGCCGACTACCACCGCCTCAAGGGCGAGCAGGTCGACGCGGTGATCGCGGACTCGGGGCTGGTCCCCGTGGAGGTCGAGGGCTGGGGCAGGCCGGCCTGGGCGGACCCGGCCGCCCTGGCCGCCGTCCCGCGCGGCCGCCACCGCACCACCCTGCTGTCCCCGTTCGACTCCCTGGTGTGGGACCGGGCGCGCACCGAGCGGATCTTCGGCTTCACGCACCGGCTGGAGGCCTATGTGCCCAAGGCCCGGCGGATACACGGCTACTTCGCGATGCCGCTGCTGGCGGGCGGGCGGCTGCGCGGCCGGGTCGACCCGGCCCGCGAGGGCGGCACCCTGGTGGCCCGGCAGCTGTCGCTGGCCTCCCCCGGGGACGCCCGCCCCATGGCGGCGGCCCTGCGCGAGGCGGCCGAGTGGGTCGGCTGCGACGCCGTCCGCGTCGAGCGCGCGGCCTCCCCCGAGGAGGCGGCCGCCGTCACGGCGGAGCTGGCCTCGCTCTGACCGGCGCGGGCGGGCGGGCCCGGGGCTGCGCCCGGCCCGCGGGCGCGCCGCCCGCCACGGCGCTAGCGGATCTCCAGGATCTTCTCGCGCATCGCGTAGACGACCGCTTCCATCCGGGAGTGCAGTTGGAGCTTCTCCAGGATGTTGCGGACGTGGTTCTTCACCGTGTTCTCGGAGATGAACAACTCCTTGGCGATGTCCCGGTTGTTCATCCCCGTCGCGACCAGCTTGAGGACCTCCAGCTCGCGGTCGGTGAGCCGGGGCGCCGGCACCAGCCGGCGCTCGTCGGTCCGCTGGATCATCGACTTGAACTCGGTCAGCAGCTTCGACGCCATCGACGGGCTGATCTGCGACTGCCCGTCCGCCACCGCGCGGATCGCGGTGGCCACCTCGTCGGTGGAGATCTCCTTCAGCAGGTAGCCCGTGGCCCCCGCCTTGATCGCCTCGTAGAGGTCGGCCTCCTCGTCGCTGATGGTCAGCATGATGATCTTCGCGGAGGGGGCCACCTCCTTGATCGAGGTGCACGCCTCGATCCCGCCGCGGCGCGGCATCCGCACGTCCATCAGCACGATGTCCGGCAGCAGGTCCGCCGCCTTGTCCACCGCCTCCGCGCCGTCCCCGGCCTCGCCGACGACGAGGATGTCCTCCTCCTGCGCGAGGACGATCTCCAGCCCGCGCCGGAACAGGGCGTGGTCGTCGACGACGAGCACCCGGATCGGCTCACCGCCGCCTTCGCCGCGCACCGGCCCGAAACCGTCCGCCATCGTTCCTCCCCCTGCACGTACCGAGCTGCCGGCCAACGCCGCGGGCGGGCCCGTGGATTGACTGCCCGCCATGATTCCATGCCCGCGGCCCCCGGCGGGTGCGCCCGGACGGCGACCGGCGCATACCGGTCATCCCGCGGCCGGGGGCCGCCCGGTCACGGCGGTGCCCCCGCCGGACACCGAGGCGTCCGGCGGGGGCACCGCGCGGAAATCCGGTGCGGCCTCAGCCGCCCAGCGCGCCGCCCGCGCCCCCCGCACCGGCCTCGCCGTTGCTGGAGGCCTGGTCGGAGTTGAGGTGGATCACGCCGTAGTCGTAGCCGTGGCGCCGGTAGACGACGCTCGGCATCTTGGTGTCGGAGTCGACGAACAGGTAGAAGTCGTGGCCGACCAGCTCCATCTCGTACAGGGCCTGGTCGAGCGACATGGGTGAAGCCGAGTGCGTCTTCTCGCGGACGATGAGCGGGCCTTCGCCCTGTACCTCCAGCGATCCGATGCGGGTGGTCGGGATCGCGTCCGCCTCGTCGGCGGAGACCGGCTGGCCGCTCCCGTTCAGGGTCGCGGCGTCCGGTACCGCGTCGGCGACCTCGGCCGCGGAGAGGCGGCCCGCGCCGCGGCGGCTGTGCCGCTTGTCGTGCTGCCTGCGCAGCCGGGACTCGAGCTTCTCGTGTGCGAGGTCGAGCGCCGCGTACGGGTCGGCCGCGGCGGCCTCCGCACGGATCACCGGTCCGCGCGAGCGCAGAGTGATCTCCACACGGTCGGAACGGTCGGCCTGGCGCGGGTTGTGCTCCTTGGACACCTCGACATCCAGGCTGATGACCTTGCCGTCATACTTCTGGATCTTGTCCACGTTGAGCTTTTCCGCGACGTGCTTGCGGAACCGCTCGGGCACCTCGGTCTTGCGGCCCTTGACGACGATGTCCACGCAGAACTCCGTTCCCGGATAGCTCCGCCTCGGGGCGAAGCGTCTCCCTTTCGCACCAGGCTCCGGTGTTCACCGGAGCCTCGGACTTGGCGACTTTCACCTCCTCCTCCCCCATCGGCAAGATCTACACCCCACCGACTTCGGAGTCGAGAGACAGCCTCTGACACGAAGATTCAAGACCTGCGAAACGTGCGATCCGGTGCGAATCCCAGGGTCGCCAGTTCCTTACAACCGAACATATCTCTCCATGACGGTTGTCGGCACCCGCTACCGGAACGTACCTCCGTTCAGGAGCTTTCTCCCTCTCACTACCTGCAACGATGCGCCTTCCCCTGCAGTTCCAAATCTATTCACGGCAGGGTTGGTCTGTCTGTGTAAACGGCCGGATTCGTACGAACGCCCCATGCGGAGCCGCCACCACGGCCGCCCCCTGCACCGCGCCCAGGCCCGCCTCCGCGACGGCCCGCGCCGCCTCGGCGAGCGTCGCCCCCGTCGTCGCCACGTCGTCGACCAGCACGATCGGCGCCCCCGCCGCCAGGCGCCCCGCGCCCCGGCGCACTCCGAGCGCCCCGGCCAGGTTCGCCCGCCGCTCCCGGGCGCCCAGCCCGGCCTGGTCGGCCACCGGCCGCACCTGCCGCAGTACGGGCGCCACCTGCGCGGCCACCCCGGCCCGACGCAGCCGCCCCGCCGCGGCCAGCGCGATGCGCCGCACCGGATCGTGCCCGCGCGCCCGCACCTGCGCCCGCGCCGACGGCACCGGAACCAGTACCGCCCCGGGGGCCGCCCGCGGCAGGGCCGCGCGGACCGCTCCGGCCAGCGCCCCGCCGAGCGGCCCGGCCAGCGGCAGCGCCCCGCGCTCCTTGTGGGCGAGCAGCACGGACCGTACGGGGCCCCCGTACGCCGCGGCCGCGTACACCGCGGGCAGTCCCGGCGGGCCGCCCGCCGGGACTGCCCGGCCGACCGGGCAGGCGGCAAGCGCCCGCGCGCAGGCGGCGCACAGCACCTCCCGCCCCGCCCCGCAGCCGGCGCAGCAGGACGGCAGGACCAGGGCCGACAGCTCCCGCCACCACGCGCGCATGCCTCCACGATGCCGGGCCGGACACCGCCCCGCCACCCCTGTGGACAACGGGGCCGGCCGGCCGGATCCCGTCAGCCGGTCAGCCCGGGTACACCGGGGCCCGGCCGAGCGCGACCGTGCGCCACTGCGCGCCCGGCGGCAGCCACACGATGCCGTCGTCCTCCGACCAGGCCACGACCGGCTTCTTGTCGTCGTCCGCGGCGGCCACCGCGATCAGCCCGGTCGCCCCGGGCAGGCTCGCCGCGACCATCGAGCCGTCGGCCAGCATGGAGCGGGCCTGCACGACGCCGCCCTTCTCCCGGCCCACCACGAGCAGCCGCCCGCGCGGCGCCCAGCTCAGCGCGGTGACGTCGGCCATCTGCGGGGCGGCCGGGCGCAGCTCCCGCACCGTCACCGGCGGCGCGGCCGCCACCGCGGACTTGCCGCCCTCGGGCCGCTCGATGCGCCCGATGTAGAGGCTCTTGAGGTTGCCCTTCTGCACCAGCAGCGCGAGGCGCACCCCGTCCGGGGCGGCCCGCACGGCGGTGATCCGGCCGTCCAGCCCGGCCACCTCGACCTTCTGCGCGACGGCGGTCCCCGCCGGCACCCGGTACAGGGCCGACGCCTGCGGGTCCTGGTCGGCGACCCACACGTCGCCGGCCGCGTCGAAGCTGGGCGTGCTCAGCCCGTTCGGCTTGGCGCCCTTGGCGGTGAGCACCGGCGCCGGCATCGGCCCGGCGGTCGTCAGGTTGACCAGGTACATGCCGCGGCCGTCCTCGGAGACCGCGGCCGCGCGCTTCTCGTCGTACGACACCGCGGCCGTGGCGGTCTTGAACGCCGGGCTGCCCGACAGCGGGCCCGGCACGGGCTCGGCCCGGTACTGCTGGTCCTCGCTGTTGACGTCGAGCTTCATCCGCACGAAGCGGCTCTCGGCGTCGACGTAGTACTGGTAGTCCGGGCTCGGCACGCGGTGCGCGATGGCCGACGCGCCCGCGTCCGTCACCGAGCACAGCAGGGAGCGGTCGGAGCGCAGCAGCTCCACCCGCTCCAGCCGGGACGCCGTCAGGTCCTTGACGGTGAACAGCATTTGCGTGGCCATCTTCTGGCACTGCGGCTGCGCGACGTCGTCGACCTTGCGGTTCAGCGGCACGCGCAGGGTGTTCTGCCCGTCGGTGGCGAGGGACTTGGTGCCCTCGCGCAGCTCCGTCCCCGTCGGGAAGCTCGAAGTGACCACCGGGCCGAGCCACTTGGACGGCCCGGCCAGCAGCGACTGCACCGTCTGCGTCGTGGGGTCCATCCGCGAGTCCGGGTCGCTGCGCTGGCGTACGTACACCGGGTCGGCGACGAGGGTCCCGCCGGCGAAGTAGTACTTGTTCACCGGCATGTAGATGCGCTGGAAGTCGGACTCGCTGAGGACGAGGCTCGTCGGCGGGGTCTGGATCCGCCACTGCTTGTTCTCCTGCACGAGCTGCAGGGTCTCCTCGTAGCGGCTGTCCCCGGGGGCCGGCTGGTACGCGCTGCGCTCGTCCACGGTCGCGAGGCGCTTGCCGGACATCTTGAAGCGGGGCCCGAGGCCGTCCTTCTCGCCGGGCAGGGAGAAGCGGTCGATGCCCGCCGACAGCACGGTGACGGCGGTGCCGGGTCTCCAGTTCCGCGCCGCGTCCTCGGTGAGGTACTTGCGGGCGGTCTGCAGCTGCGGGTCGTCGCTGGTCATGGCTTCCAGGAAGCCGTCGACGATCTCGGTCGGTCCCGCCTTGTCGGCAGGCGGCACACCGAAGACCCGCACCTGCGAGTCGACGCCCTGCGAGGCCCGCACCTCCCGGATCTCGCCGCTGACCGGCATGGACGCGCAGCCGGCCAGCAGCAGGACGCCCGCGCCGAGCGCGCAGGCGCGGGCGGCCGCCGGCCGGCGCCCGGTGCGGGTGCCGCCGCGACCCGCGGGGGGCCCTGCCTCGGCTCGTACGGGCTCGGCGCCCACCGGCTCAGCGTCCACCTGCTCCATCCTCCTGTGCTGCCTGGTCGGCGGGGCGGGCCACGACGCGGGCACCGCTGCCGGGCAGGGCCGTCGGGTCGGCCGGCACCGGTACGGCCCCGCCGACCGGCGGCCGGGGCGGTATCGCCGAGCGGTCGGTGCGCGCGGGCGCCTGCGCCTGCGGCCCCTTCGGCCGGTCGGCGGCGCCGGCCGCGGCGCGGGCCCGGTTGGCCCGCGAGTCCTCGGGCTCCAGCGGGATCGGGGAGCCGCGCAGCGGCTCGTCGGCGGTCCGCGGCAGCGTCAGCCGGAACTGGGAGCCGCCGCCCGGCTCGCCCCAGGCCTGGAGCCAGCCGCCGTGCAGGCGGGCGTCCTCGACGGCGATGGACAGGCCGAGGCCGGTGCCGCCGGTGGTGCGGGCGCGGGCCGGGTCGGCCCGCCAGAAGCGGTTGAAGACACGGGTGGCCTCGCCGGGCTTGAGGCCGACGCCGTAGTCCCGTACGGCGATCGCGACGGCGCCGCCCGCCGACGCGAGGCGCACCACCACGTCGCGGCCCTCGCCGTGCTCGACGGCGTTGACGACGAGGTTGCGCAGGACGCGCTCCACGCGCCGGGCGTCGGCCTCGGCGATGACCGGCTGGGCGTCGCCCAGCACCCGGATCCGGGTGCCCTTGTGCTCGGCGAGCGGCTCGGCGCCCTCGACGACCCGGTGGACGACGTCGCGCAGGTCGATCGGCTCGGCCTCCAGCGCGGCGGCGCCCGCGTCGAAGCGGCTGATCTCCAGGAGGTCCGCCAGCAGCGACTCGAAGCGGTCGAGCTGCCCGGCGAGGAGTTCCGCGGAGCGGGCGGTGACCGGATCGAAGTCGACGCGGGCGTCGTGGATGACGTCGGCGGCCATCCGCACGGTGGTCAGCGGGGTGCGCAGCTCGTGCGAGACGTCGGAGACGAACCGGCGCTGCATCCGCGACAGTTCCTCCAACTGCTGGATCTTGCCCTGGAGGTTCTGCGCCATCTTGTTGAAGGCCTCGCCGAGGCGGGCGATGTCGTCCTCGCCGGTGACCTTCATCCGCTCCTGCAGCCGCCCGGCCGACAGCCGCTCGGCGATGCCCGCGGCCATCCGCACCGGGGTGACGATCTGCCGCACCACGAGCCAGGCGATGGCGCTGAGCAGCACGACGACGAACAGGCCGGCGGTGGCGATGGTCGACTTGACCAGGTTCAGCGACTCCTCCTCCTGCGTCAGCGGGAAGAGGTAGTACAGGTCGTAGGGGTCGCCGTTGATGTCGGTGAGCCGCTTGCCGACGACCAGCGCGGGCTCGGGGTCCTTGTCCCCGGCCCCGGCCGTGTACTTGATCTGCGAGAACGTCTTGAACGTGCCGGTGGCGTGGTTCACGGCGTGCCGCAGCGCCGGCGGGACGCTCGCGGTCGGGTCGACGTTGCCGGAGGCGCGGGCGCCCTTGACTCCGGAGGCACCGGAACCGCCCGGTTGGCCGCCCCCGGCAGCGCCGCCCGCGGCCGGGCCGCCGGGGGCGCCCGTACCGCTGCCGACGCCGAGCGCGACCACCTCGAACGCGGTCTGGCCGCCGCTCGCGAGCTGCTTGACCAGCGAGTTCATCCAGGTGCTGGCGTCCCGGCCGACCTTGTTGTCGGTGGCGTCGGGGCCGTCGACCGTCGCCGGGGTGTTCGCCTTCTCCTGCGCGACGGCGAAGCCGCCCGCGGCCTGGCTCTGCGCCGCCTCCTCCTTCGCCTCCAGCAGGCCCGTGCTGACCTGCGCGATGACGACGACGCCCAGCGCGAGCACCACGGTCAGCGACATCAGCATGGTCGCCGCGACGATCCGCAGCTGGATGTTGCGCCGCCACAGCCGGACAGCCGGAAGCAGCGGCCGCCGTACGAGGCGTACGAGCAGTCGCAGCACAGGACCGCCGGGCGCCCCGTCCTGGAGCAGCCTGCCGCCCCGCAGGGCCCCCCAGCGGGAGCCGCCCCGCGGCCTGCCGGACATCACGTCAGCTCGGTCCCGCCTTGTAGCCGACACCGCGCACCGTCACGACGATCTCGGGGCGCTCCGGATCCTTCTCGACCTTGGAGCGCAGCCGCTGGACGTGCACGTTGACCAGTCGGGTGTCCGCGGCGTGCCGGTAGCCCCACACCTGCTCCAGCAGCACCTCGCGGGTGAAGACCTGCCAGGGCTTGCGGGCGAGCGCGACCAGCAGGTCGAACTCCAGCGGCGTCAGCGCGATCGAGCTGCCGTCGCGCTTGACGGAGTGCCCGGCCACGTCGATGACGAGGTCGCCGATGGTCAGCTGCTCCGGGGCCGGCTCCTCCGAGCGGCGCAGGCGGGCCCGGATGCGGGCCACCAGCTCCTTCGGCTTGAACGGCTTGACGATGTAGTCGTCGGCCCCGGACTCCAGGCCCACCACGACGTCCACCGTGTCGCTCTTCGCCGTGAGCATCACGATCGGCACCCCGGACTCGGCCCGGATGAGCCGGCAGACCTCTATGCCGTCCCTCCCGGGCAGCATCAGGTCCAGCAGCACCAGGTCCGGTTTGACCTCCCGGAAGGCAGCCAGTGCCTTGTCGCCGTCCGCTACGAACGACGGCTCGAAACCTTCACCACGCAACACGATGCCGAGCATCTCGGCCAGTGCGGTGTCGTCGTCGACGACAAGGACGCGTCCCTTCATGCTTGACATCATCCCATTAGCCAATCGTTACCAGGCGGTGAGCTGCCCCACAGCCAGAATGGCCGGAAACCGCCCCTCGGCTCCGTGTGGAGATCACATCGACCAGTCTGCCCCGGATCGGGGTGACAATTGAACCCGCAGGCGGCCCGGTACGGCGGGGGACGGCCCGCCCGCACGCTGTTCCCACGTGGCACGATGGCAGCCGACCAGCGCCCCCGCCCCCGGCAGGCACACGTGAAGGAGCGACGATGAACGACTCTCCGGGCTGGGCCGCGCCCGGATCCTCTCCGTCCGACGGCGAGCGGCCCGGCGCACCCGACTCCCCCGGGCCCGGCTCCGACGCCCGGCCCCCCGCCGAAGGCCGCAAGTGGGCCGACCGCCAGCCGCCCCCCGGCGACTGGCAGAGCCCCGGCGCACCCCGGGC
>NZ_RPSE01000142.1:0-13942 GCF_003949955.1 Streptomyces sp. WAC05292 | reverse complement strand
ATCGGCCGACAGACCTGTGATCCGCCGATCGCTGATGATCGCTGCACGCGCCGCTGTCCCCACCACATGAACATGATCAGGGATCAAGATCCAGCACCGCACCGCCAACCATGCACGAGCTCGTTAGGGCCGATGCTCGCGCTCCAGCCCCGCAAGCGGTTCGCCAAGGACACGTGCTGATCGTTGACGGCACCCTGGTGCCGACCCGGGACCAGACCATCGCCGCGCAGTCGAAGAACTACATCGGCCGGCCACTCGCCGGGAACCGCAACAACTGCAAACTGGGAGGAATCCGGGGCCAAAGCCGCCGTCGGCCAGCTGCTCATGATCGCCGACGGCGGCTACCGGGGCACCGGCCTGGTGATCCCGCACCGCCGCGAGCGAGGCCAGGCCCAACTCCCGGCCTGGAAGGCCGAACATAACCGGTCCCACAAACGGGTCCGCGCCCGCGTCGAGCACGTCTCCGCCCGCATGAAGACCTGGAAGATCCTCCGCGACTGCCGAGTCAAAGGCGACGGAGTCCACCACACCATGCTCGGCACCGCGCGCATGCACAACCTTGCCCTCGCCGGATAGGCGAGCAGCCCACACCACGGGAAACCACGTCCAAAGCACCTCGAAGATCATTTACGGGACAGCCGTCAGTCCTGCCAGTAGTAGAGGAGGGTGTGGACGTCCATCGGCTGGCGGGAGCCGAAGTAGTAGACGTGCAGGCCCGATACCCGCGTGGCGCCCGTTGTCGCGTCCATCCAGTGGAAGCCCGCGGATTCCAGGGCTGCGCGGGCGTCCGCGTCGCCTTCGAAGTCGCCCGCCCAGGGGCCCAGGGTGCTGATCGAGAGCTCTTTGCCGGCCCCGTACTCGATCACGTGGTACGTGCCGTCGCCCTGCTGGTGCGCTTCGCCGCAGTGGACCGGGGGCTTCGGGGCGAGGCCCGCCGCCGTCAGGGCCGCTGTCGCGCGGCGCAGTTGGTCCTCCTGGTCGGGGCGGGCGGGCGGGTCCGTGCAGATCGCCTCCAGGCGCCAGCGCGGGTCGGTGCCGTTCTCGCAGTACGGGACGTACTCGTGCACGATCGCCCGCCTGACGTCCTCGTCCAGCCCCTCCACCTCGACACGGGGGCGGCCCAGCGCCTCGTACACGGCGCGGGTCGGCGCCGGGTCCTCGGTCAGGCGGTACAGGGCGTACGCCGCCCAGAGTGCGGCGTCGACCGTGGGGGCTTCGGCGAGGTACGCGCGCAGTCGGTCCGTGTCCGTGATCAGGTCCTGCGTGACGTACGCGACTTCGGGGTCCGGGTCGGTGAGGGAGTCGGTGATGTCCTCGCCGTTCCGGTCGCGCAGCCGGATGCGCAGGGCGCGGACCGCGGGATCGGCCTCATCGAGGCCGTCGAGTGCGGCGGCCACGGCCGCGGAGCCGTGACGGTCCACCAGGGATTCCAGGCACTCCCCGCCGGCCATCCGGTCGCGCCAGCCGGGGCGGAAGGCGAGGTCCGCCACCGCCGCGAGGGCCGTGAGGTCGCCGAGCCGGGTCCGGGTGCGCAGGACGGCGTGCTCGATCCGGTAGCCGCGTTCCCCCTGCCGGTCCTCGTGGCGCAGCCAGGGCAGCAGTTCCTCGCGGTCCGAGAGGAGGTCCAGGAGTTGCACCCGCACCTCGTGCGCGTCGTGCGGATCGCGGACGCACGCCAGCAGCGCCTCCAGGTGCGTCTGCGGGACCCGGCCGTGCAGCGCCTCGGCGCAGGCAAGCCGCCGCCACGACGGCTCTGCCCGGTCCAGGACGCAGTCGGCCAAGGCCTCGGCGTCGTGCGAGCGAAGGCCGTCGCTGTCGGCGCGGCCGACTTCCGGAACGAGGGCGTGGATGCTGGGCATTGGCGAATGCTAAGGCAGGTCGAGCAGCTTCCATCGCGAGGCGGAGTTCAATCGCCACCGCCGGTGGGCCCTCAACTGCACCATGCCGCTGCCGTCGGGCCCGGGGTGTCCGGCGTGCCGTGCGCCGCAGAAGTCGTAGTGTCAGCCTCACATTGACAGTCTGATCATCCGACTCGCGCAGTGACCGCGGATCCGCTCCTGCCGAGCCGGGTGCACCGAAAGGCCCGTAACACCCCGTGCTCTCCCCTTCTCCCCTCCGACTCCGCCGCTGGGCGCGGCTCGTCCTGCTGCCCGTCGTCGCCTCCGCCGTGCTGGCGGCCACCGCCACCGGGTGCGGGCCGAAGCCGGCTGCCGAGGCCAAGGGCAGTCCGACGCCCCGGCCGCCGTTCGCGCCCCCGAAGCTCGCGCCCGCCTGGACGTCGCCCACCGCGACCGGGAAGCCCTTCCACACCACCCTCCACGCGACGTGGCACACCGGGTCCGCCCTGTACGTCGGCCGGGGCAGCGGTGTCGAGATCCTCGACGCGGCCACCGGGCAGTCCAAGGGGACCGTCCAGCCCCCCGAGGCCGGCGCGACCCTCTGCGCCATGACGCCCACCCTGTCCGCGGACGGGCTGGGGGCGGTCGCCTGGATCAAGGGCGATCCGGAAGCGCGTGACGCCTCGTGCGAGCACGTGTCGCTGGTCGACACCCGCAAGGACGGAGCCGTCGTCTGGACGGCGTCGGTCACCGGCTCCCCGGTGGCCGGGAAGCCGTTCACGAACCAGGCCGCGGCTCTCGGCTGGGCCGGCGACGTGCTCGCCGTCATGACGCCCAACACCGTGGTCGGCCTCCGGAAGGACCGCAGTCAGGCGTGGTCGTGGTCCAACCCCGGCGTTGCCCGGCAGGACTTCGTGTACAACGACGACATGGCCGTCCGCGGAGACCGCATCACCGTCATGCTCAGCGAGAAGGGCGCACCGGCCAAGCCGAACCTCTCCTTCGTGACCCTCGACGGCAAGGGACGCCAGACCAAGCCGGCGGCAGAGCGTGTTCCCCTCGGCGACGGCACCTACCTGCACTTGGTGTCCGACCACCCCGAGGCACTCGTCGTCACGCCCCCCTCCGAGGCGGCGCCCGAGCTGCTGCTCCTGGCGGCCGACGGGGCCGTCACACGCCGCATCACGCTCACCACCCCCGTCGGCCACGCCGAACTGCGCGGAATCGGCACCTACTGGCGGCCGGACAACATGTTCGACATCCGCTTCACCGACACCACCGTCTTCGTCACGGCGGGAGGCACCATCAGCGACACTCCCGCCCACGTGGCGGCGTTCGACCTGAAGACCGGGGCGATGCGCTGGAGTCGGCCCGTGGAGGCCGTCTCGGTGCCGCGCCTGGTCGGTGCCGATGCCGACGCGGTGTACGTCCTCGCCGGGAAGACCACCTCCGACATGACCATGTACGCCTTCACGTCCGGGGACGGCACCCAGACGCCGATCAGCAGTGTGGCCGCCCCGCGCACGCTGCTGCCGGTCATCGGTCTCGCGATCGACTACAGGGCGGGCGACCTCGCCATGACCGAGACGGGTGCGGGGATGTTCGGCACCCTGATGTACCGCGCCCCCTGACGAAACCGGCAGGTGGCGGGGGTTCTCGGCCAACTTTTCGGAACGTGTGCCGGTACGGCCGGATCCGGCCCTGCCGTCGATAGGATCAACAGGTAAGTCGGTCGGCGCCGTTGCAGAGGAACGTTGTGAGGACTCTCGCAGAGGACATGGTCTTGCTCGCCTTCGACGACGAGGGCGGCCGGCTTCCCGTGCGGCAGTCCCTCGCGCCGGCCGTGCGCGGTGCGCTGCTCGCCGAGTTGCTCGACGGCGGCGCCCTCGCCGACGCTGCGGGTACGGCCCGCACCGCCGGGGAGGCTCCGCAGGACGCCGTGCTGCGGCGGGTGTGGGAGCAGGTCGCGGCCGAGCCGGACCGGAAGTGGCTGCACTGGGTCCGCAAGGACGGCCGCGAGTCGGTCCGCGAGGTGCTGCGCGGCATGGAGAAAGCCGGGCTGGTGGAGCAGAGCACCGACCGGGTCTTCGGGGTGTTCCCGCTGAACAAGGCCGCGCTCACCGCGGACGGCCTCGCCGCCGCCCGCGGCGTACGGGCAGCGGTCGCCGCCGCTGCCGAGGCCGCGGGCGGCGCGGACGCGGGAGCGGGCGGCGCGGACGCGGACGCCGGCCGGGCCGCGCTGCTGGCCGGGATCGCCCACGCAGGCGGCCGGTTGGCCGCCGCCCTGCCCGCCGACCGGCGGCGCGCCCTCAAGGGCAGGCTGGCCGCCCTGTCCGCGGACGCCGCCCCCGTGTCGGAGGCCGTGCAGCGGGCGGTGCAGGACCTCCAGGGTGCGGCCGCCTCCGCCTAGCCGAGTAGCCGAGGGGCCGGGCGTCAGATCCAGCCGCGTTCCCGCGCCAGCAGCGCGGCGTGCGGGCGGCTGGACGCGCCGAGGGTCCGCAGCAGGTCGGCGACGTGGCGCCGGTACGTCCGCACCGACATGCCCAGCTGCCGCGCCCCGATCTCGTCCTTCCCCACGTGGCACATGGACCTCAGGACCTCCCGCTCGGTGTCGGCGAGCTCCCCGGGGCGGCAGTCCTCGCCCGCCGCGTCCGCGATGATCGCCGACAGGTCCGTGGCCTGGCCCCAGATCTTCTCGAACAGCGCGAGGATGCCCGAGACCAGCCCCGTCTCCTGCGCGACCAGGGCTCCGCGCGAGGTGTCCTCGGGGTCGATCGGCACCAGCGCGGTGCGCCGGTCGTAGACGAGCATCCGCTCCGACAGGTCCTCCGCCGCCCGGATCTGCGCCCCCTTCGCGGTGAGTTCGCGCAGGTAGCCGACCGTCAGGGGGTCGTCCAGCGCCTCCTTGAGCACCACGTTCCGGATCTGGATGCCGCGCCTGAGGCAGCGCATGTCGAGCGGTCGCGAGTGCTCGATGTTCTCCGGCGTCAGCGCCGTGTACGGCTCCACGGACAGGATCTCCTCGCGCGCGAAGAACGCCAGGTCGTCGATCCGGCTGCGGATCTGCGCCACGTCCTCCATCCGCTCGACGGACTGCTGCGCCGCCAGCGTCGGCGACTGCTCCTCCGACAGCTCCGCCACCAGGTACCGCGAACGGGTGACCTCCTGCAGCTCCGAGTGCAGTTCCCGCAGCCGCAGATCGGTCAGCCGGTCCACGGCGATCGCCGGATCGGCCGGGATCAGCGTCTTGCGCTCCGTCGGGTACAGCAGGCCCAGTTCACACAGCCGCGCCTGCGCGCAGGACACGTCCCCGCGGTCCGCCCGCAGCAGCAGATGGATCTCTCCGTCCGTGGTGTCGGGATTGCGCAGGAAATGCCGGTAGATGCCCTCCTCCAGATCGGAGAGCCCCAGAACGCGCATGCCGATCGAGCCCATCTCGAGCACCCCCAAGCCCTTGTGGACGCGGCGCCGCGCTCCGCTGGTCAAGCGGTTCCGGCCGCACGTCCGGATGGTGGGGTGATCGTAACGCCCGGGTAAAGCGGGCGCGCGACGCCGAGATCGGGATGTGACGTGGATCACAACATGCGCGCGCCCCGCGCCGTCCTCACTTCTTGACGTAGAGGTTCACGAAGGCCGAGAAGGGCAGGTCCCGGTGGCAGACGTACGCGGTCCAGCTGCCGTCGGCGACGCCGGCACGGCCCCGCGCCTCGCACGCCGACGGCAGCCCGGCGAACCCCTCCCGGGTGTAGCCGTTCGGCGCCGCCCACGCGGCCGCCCGGCTTTGTACGGGCCCGTCCGCGCGGACCGCCGGCGCCGCGGACGCCTCGGCCGCGCCCAGCGCGGCCGGAGTGGCCAGCGCGGCCCCCGCCAGAACGGCCCCGGCCAGGGCTCGCAGCATCGATCGCTTCATGTCGGTTCTCCCTCATGTCTTGTTCGTTTCGGTACGACGGATCCATCTCCCGTACGCGTACGGGCGGCCTCTCACCCGGACACGGACACGGACGCGGACGCGGAGGACACGGCCCCGGCCGCAGCCGCCGGCCTCCCGGCCGCCTGCCCCGCGAGCATCCCGAGCGCAGCCTCCTCGCCCGGCGGGAAGCCGAGCCGGTTCATCACCATGTGCAGGTGGTGCAGCAGCTGGTGCGGCAGCGGGCCCGGCGCCCGCAGCAGGAGCCCGGCCACCTCGTCGGCGTGCGCCTCGATGCGCTCCCGCACCTCCGGCGGCGGAGCCCCCTGCTCCCGTACCCCGGCCGCGAGGCCGGCCAGCAGCGGCCGCAGCGGTTCGCCCGCGGCGGCCAGGCGCAACTGCCAGCCCCACCGGGTGCGGTGGCGGACCCAGAAGACGTCCCGCTCCTGCGCCGGCAGCACCCGGGCGGTCAGCGCCCGCGCGAAGGCGACCGCGTGCGCGGCCCGCTCGTGCCGCCGCGGCAGCCCCGCCAGGTCCAGGTCCGCGCAGAACGCGCTGTCCAGGCGGAAGATCCGCTCCGCCACCGCGACGCCCTCCCGGCCGCCGTACTTGGCCAGTTCCGGCGCGTACACCGCGGGGACCACCCCGCGCGCCGGCGAGCCCTCCGGCAGGGTGCCGGGCAGCAGGCCGGCGGTGTCCTCGGGCCGCTCCTCCAGCGTCTCCAGCAGACCGGCCAGCTCCGCGCGGGCGGCGCCGTCCAGCGCGTCCACCGCGGCCGCCCCCGCGCGCAGCCGCAGCCGCAGGTGGTGGCCGGTGGCGTCCCAGTACCGCAGGAAGAACCACTCCTCGCTGCCCAGCCGTTCGGCCTGCGCCGCCAGCCACGGCACGAGGGTGCGCACCGCCGCGTCCATGCGGCCGGGGCCGCCCGGATAGGCCCGTACGTACCACCAGTCCCGCTCGGGAACCGCCGTGCTCATGACTCCTCCTCCGGCCGCCGCCAGCGCAGCAGCGATACGTGCTCGGCGGCCCGCCTGCCGCCGTCCCCGTCCCGCAGCGGGTGGGCCGCCCGGTCCGGGAGCGCCTCGACGAGCCGCAGGTGCCCGGTGGCCGGGCCGGCCCACTGGGCCAGCACGGACAGCGACAGCGGCGAGGCCAGCGACACCCACAGGGGTTTGCGGTCCGCGCCCTGCCCGTCCGGTCCGAAGCCGGTCAGCCGGTGGCAGAAGACCTCCTCCGGCATCCCGTGCGTGCGCCGGAACGCCTCGGCGCGCAACACCGTCTCGGCGTCGCTCTCGCCCGGCCGCGGCAGCGGCAGCTCCGCGGCCGGGACGACCCACGAGGCGCGGTGGACGGTGACGCGGCCGAAGCCGCTCCGCGGCAGCGGGACCACCTCCGCGCGCCGCTGCTCCTGCAACCCGAAGGGAAGGACGTAGTCCGAGTGGGGCGATCCGTTCACCCACGGGTCGGCGAGCACCGCCAGCAGCCGCGCGAACGGCGGGAAGAGGTGCGGCGGGACGAGCCCCAGGTAGGCCAGCCCGACCGCCTCGCCGGTCCGGTCGCGGAGCGCCAGCGTGCCCTGCCGGGCGTCGTGCGTGAGGACGGTGTCGGCGAGGTCCAGTCCGTCGTCCGCCGGCGTCTCCCCGGGCAGCAGCAGGGGCGGCAGCAGCCCGGCCGACCGCGACTGGGCGGTGTTGACCTCCGTCCACAGGACGAGCTCGCGGCAGTCCCGCCCGGGCCAGCAGGCGCGGACGTGCGCGCGCAGCCGCTCCCGGAAGCCCTCGCCGAGCAGCCGGCCGAAGCGCGTGACGAGCCCGCCCGTACCGGGGTTGAACTGGTTGACGACCAGCCGGTACGCGCCCTCCCGCACCGCCTCGTGGCTGTCGGCCGCGAGCTGGAACAGCACGGCCGCGGCGGGCGGCGCGCTGGTCGGCCCGACCGGCAGCCACGCCCGCTCCCCTGCGGTCTCCCGCTCGGCGCGGTCCCCGACCGCGGCCTTGTCCAGGTCGGGCTGGGCGTCGCCGTCGACGGCGACCCGCATCAGGAAGGCCAGGACGTCCGGGCAGGTGCCGCCCGGCCCGTACTCGGCGGTGAAGCGGTCCACGAGCACGTCGTAGAGGTGCGAGCGGAAGACGTACGGCCGCATGCGGCGGCCCAGTTCGACCAGGTCGGCGCGGACCTGCGGCACGTCCAGCACATCGGGCAGGGACAGGCCGGTCGCGACGTCCTCGTACAGCACCTCGCCCGAGGAGAAGCGGTCCAGCCCGGCCCCCCGGGCCCACCGCCCGGCGGTGCGCCGCGCCCGGGTCAGGGTCTCCGTACGCTCCTCCTCCCCGGCGGCGGCGAGCGCGGCGGCGGAGTCCCGCAGCGCGCGCACCTCCGCCGCGAGCCCTTCCTCCGGCCGGTCCGCGAGCAGCTCCGCCACCGCGGCCACCGGGTCGCAGCCGCGCCGCCACGGCGGTACGGGCGTGATCAGCCCGGTGTCCAGCAGCCGACGGAACCGCAGGAAGGGATCCGGCCCGCCGAGCCCGGACAGCAGCGCGTCCAGCGCGTGTTCGGTGTCGGGGGCGAAGCCGCGCAGCCAGGGCGCCGCGTGGTCGGCCTCCACCACCCGGTCGAGCCGCCAGGCGAGGCCGCCGTCGGCGACCGGCTCCGGCAGCAGGACCAGCCCCTCCGGGGAGTCCGGCCCGCCGGGCCGCAGCACCGCCAGGCGGTAGCGCAGCAGATCGGCGGTCCCGGCCTCGCGGGCCAGGCAGCGCACGGCCAGGTGGGCGAGCGCGGTCGCGGCATAGCTGTGCGCGGCAGGCGCCTGCGCCGTACCGGAGCCGGCCCGGCCGCCCTCGCCGACGGTGGTCAGCGTCGAGAACGGGCTGGTCTTCACGGCGGCCCGCGCCACGTACGAGTACAGGGTGCGCAGGTTGCGGGTCTCGGCGGGGCGGCGTCGCGGGCGGCCGTGCCGCAGCCAGTCGGGGGCGGCCAGCGCCGCCGCCCGTGCGAAGCCGGGGTCCTCCAGGCGGCCGGCGAGCGCGGCGGGGGCCGCGGCACGGTCCTCGGCGAGCAGCGCCTCCAGCCGCCGGGCGGTCTCGTCCCGCTGCCGTACGGCCGCCTGCCAGCCTGCGAAGGCCGCGGCCCCCGCGGGCCCGGCCAGCTCGGCGATCCGCGGCGGCAGCCCGTCCCCCCAGGGCAGCGCCCGGAGCCGGTGGACGGCCCGCTTCGCGGCCAGCACCCGGCGGCGCAGCGGCACCTCGTCGTCCAGCAGCGGCACCAGCGGGAAGCACAGCTCCTCCAGCCCGGGCCGCAGGGCCTCCAGCAGGGCGTGGGCGTCGGCGGCCTCGCCGACCGCCCGCCGCGTGGCGGCGCCGGTGAGCTCCAGGGCGTCGGTGGGCAGCCCGCCCACCCGGGTCAGCAGCGGTCCGGAAATCTCGGGGGCGGTCACGGCATCGACCGTCCGACGAGGGCGAACGACCAGATGAGCGACTGGACGACGAAGTAGCCGAGCGCCACGGTGTACACGCTGCACACCAGCCCGTACACCAGGTGCAGCCGGCGGCTGCGGACGGGCATCCGCTCCAGGAAGCCCGGCAGCGGCCGGCCCAGCAGGCGGTGCTTCAGCAGGGCGAACGCACGCCCTCGGGCGTCGACGAGGCCGAAGCCGGCCTCGATCGCGGCGTAACCGTCGCTCGGCAGCATCGGGTTGACGTTCGTCACCAGGTTCAGCATCTGGAAGATCAGCAGGGCTCCGGCGACCTGGGCGACCGGCCCGTCCGCGGTCAGCACGAGCAGCGCGGCGGCGCCGGTGAACCAGCCGTCGCTGAGCGGTCCGGCCAGCGCGAGCAGCACCCTGCCGCCGCGGGAGCGGACCCGGTAGGCGTCCGTGCGGTCGACGTACGCGAGCGGCATGAAGTAGAAGAGCAGGGCCACTCCGAGGCCCCGCACCGGGACCCCGAGGACCTGGGCGACCATCGCGTGCGCGCTCTCGTGCACGAGGATCTGGAACAGCATCAGCGCGATGGCGACGAGGGTGCCGGTGCCCAGCAGCTCCTCGGCCGGAGGGGCCGACGTCAGGACCGTGTACAGGCCGAGCAGGATGCCGAGGACACCGCCGGCGGCGAAGACGCCCACCGAGAGGAGGGCCGGGATCCGGCGCAGCGGCCGGGCGGCGGGCTCCAGGACGGCGGGGAGCGCGCGGGTCACGACGAAGCGGGGCATCAGCATGCTGGTGCCGAAACGGCCGCCGGCGCGCTTCTTCGCGGGGCGCTCGGGCTCCGTTCCGACGAGCAGACCGCTGCGCGTCAGCTCGGCGACGAAGGTGTCGAGTTCGCGGCGCACGCCCTCGGCGGCGACTCCGCGGCGCTCGGCCATCAGGGCCGACAGCTCGTCCATCGAGCGGGTTCCGTCGAACTGGCGGAGCAGGGCTGCCGCCGACCTGGTCAGCCGGTGGTAGGTCCCGCCCTGCGGGTCGAACACCAGGGGGTGGTCGTCCATCCCCCGGATGATCTCCAGATCCTCCCGGAGTTTGGGTGCAGTGCACACGTCCACGGCGCGGTTCCTCCCTCCGCGACGGCGGCCGGCCCGCTACCGCGCCGGTCCGCCTGGCTCTAATCTGGTGTGGTGCAGTCCGGTTCGGGACAAGCGAACCGGGCTGGGGACCCTGGGCCCCGGGGTACTAGGACCACCCCGGAGCCCAGGGATTCGCCTGGGTCAGCCGCCCTGGCTGGAGACGCTGCTCATCGAGCCGACGCAGCCGACGGGGCAGCTGGCCGAGCCGGCGCACGCGCCGCAGAAGGCGGTGGTGAAACCGGGGCTGACGGCGTCCTGGAGGACCTCCAGGTCGAGCGACTCGGACCAGAGCTCGAGCTCGGTGTCGAGGTTCTCGTTCACGGCGTTCACTTCCTTTCGTCCACCTGCCGGTGCAGGTGGGTCGGGTCGTACGCGGCGTACGGGGCGTACGCCGGACGGATCGCGGGTCGTACGGGTGGTGCCGGGCGCTCTAGCCGAAGCTGGAGGCGCTCGCGGACGAGGAGGCGGTGCTCGTCGGGCACGAGGCCGTCGAGGCGGTGCCGGCGGTCGCCCAGGTGCCGAGGGCGACGCCCTCCTTCAGGGGCTCCAGGCCCAGCGCGTCGGAGGCCAGCTCGTCGGCGGACAGGTCCAGTTCGAGGTCGTCGAAGTCCTGCACGGGAATGTCCCTTCCTTGGTGGTGGGCGGTTCGGGTGCGGCCGGAGAAATCAGCCGATGGTGGACGCGGACGACGCGGTCGCCGCGGACGTGCCGGGGCAGGACGCGGTCGAGGCGGATCCGGCGCAGAAGAAGCAGCCGAGGGCGTTGCCCTCCGGGAGCTCTTCGATGGCCAGCTCGTCGCCGTCGACGACGTAGAGCTCGAGGTCGTTCTCCATCGTGTGCACTTCCTTCCTGGTATGCGGTGCGCGGTGCGCGCGGTGCGCGCGGGGAGGGCCGGCGGGCCGGCCGGGGTCAGCGGCGGATCACCCGTAGGTGGAAGCGCTGCTGACGGACGACGCGGACGTCGCCGGGCAGGACGCGGTCGAGGCGGAGCCGGCGGACGCCCAGCTCGCGAGGGCGTTGCCCTCGGGCAGCTCCTCGATCGCCAGCTCGTCGGTGTCGACGGCGTACAGCTCGATGTCCTCCATGGAAGGCACCTCCTGTGGTGTCGTGTGGGTGTGTGCGGTGTGCTCCCGCCCCGGTCGGGGCGGGAAGTCTCAGGGGGCCGGCGGCAGGCCCAGGGCCAGCGCGAAGACCTGCTGGCGGGTCGTCCCGTCGCTGAGCAGCGGGCCGCGTACGGCGGCCGGGATGAAGCCGGCGAAGACGCTGCCGACCAGTCCGTGGGCGACG
Source organism: Streptomyces sp. WAC05292 (assembly GCF_003949955.1). Taxonomy (NCBI): domain Bacteria; kingdom Bacillati; phylum Actinomycetota; class Actinomycetes; order Kitasatosporales; family Streptomycetaceae; genus Streptomyces; species Streptomyces sp. WAC05292. The sequence continues at coordinate 2,353 of NZ_RPSE01000142.1, read as the reverse complement.
CCGTCCAGCCACATCGCGTACGCGGCGGAGCCGGCGCGGGTCAGCATCAGCCGGTAGCCGTGCCCGCCGTGGCGGCGGGCGGCGGCGTCCAGCGGTACGCCGACGGAGACGATCGCGGCGGCGTCGGAGAACTCCGGCTGGAGCGTCAGCCCGTAGCGGGCCGCTCCGGTGGGCAGCTCCATCACCGGGGTGAGGGTGCGGGCCGCGGCGTCGAAGCGGTGGACGGCCGGGTCGATTCCGGTCAGCCGGTTGGCGACGACCGTGAACTCCAGCGGGCAGTCCGCCGCGTCCGCCGCGTCCTCTTCCGCGTCCGCTGCCAGGGCGCGGGCCATGATGTCGGCCAGCAGCCCCGCCGGCAGCGGTGCGGGGGAGAAGCCGCGCAGCGAGCGCCGGTGCTCCAGGGTGGTCAGCAGGTCGTGGGGCGCCGTCGGCGGCGCGTACGGGCCGACCGCGACGGCGGGCCCGAGGGGCTGCGGCGCCGGTGCCGGTGCCGGGGCGGGCGCGGGGCGTTCGGCGAGTGCCGTGCCCGTGCCGGCGCGCTGGTCGCGGAAGGACGCCAGGACGTCCATGGCCAGTTCGTGCGGGGCGCTCACGGAGCTCCTCCCAGGTCGACGAGGGCGGTGACCGGTTCCAGGTCGGGATCGATCCCCAGGGCCGACGCCACGGCGAGGTCGTCCCAGCGGGTGCGGACCGCGCACCGGACGTCCAGCGCCCGGGCCGCGGCGCGCAGCGTGGTGGTCGCGCAGCCGGCGTCGAGCAGGACGATCCGCAGGGCGAACGCGGCGTACTTCTTGGCGACCTTGGTGAAGTCGCCGGTGAGGACGGCCGTCGCCGGCGCCGTGCCGGGGAGCGCGGCCGGGTCGGCGGCGAGCCGGGCCAGCCGGTGCTCGGACGGCACGTAGCCGTAGATCCCGGGTTCCAGGCCGGGCACGTCGCGGACGACGAGGTGGGCGACGACGGAGCCGATGTTGCCTCCGCTGGCGGTCCAGCGCTGCACACGGCCCGGCAGCAGTGCCCTGCGGCCGGCGGTGACGGCGAGGAGCAGCGAGGCGGTGCGGTCGTCGAGGGCGGCGGGCCGCGCGGACCTCAGCGCTTCGAGCGGGGGCGCCGGCAGGGGCACCGGCGCCGCGACGGGCCAGGTCTTCTCGTTGTTCTGCAGCGCGATGTTCGAGGGCTTGTAGTGGGCCTGGTGGGCCTTGCCGTCGGCGTACTCGCGCGGCGGGAAGGCGATCGCGGCCTCGTACCGGGCGGCCAGCGGCGGTGCGGCCGGGTCGCCGGGCGCGGCAGAGCAGTGCGGGCAGCCGGGCCGGGTGGCGGCCGAGCGGCGCTGCTGGGTGAGGTCCGCCAGGTCGACGGTGCGCCACTGCGAGGGCAGCGGGCCGGGCGTGCTCCGCGAGAGCAGCGCGAACAGGTCCCGGGCGAAGAGCGCCGCGGCGAGTTCGGCGTCGCCGGGCAGCGGGGCCCGGCCGTCCGGCGGGTCCTCCGTGGTCCGGCAGGCCAGGCAGGGGGTGAAGGCGAGGTCGACGTACGGCCCGAGGTGGGCGGTGCGGCCGGTCAGCGCGAGGCGGACCAGGGGGATCCCGGCGAGGGCGCAGGCGGCGGCGAGGGCCGCCGAGTCGTCCGCGTCGAGGCCCGCGGCGACGGCGAGGGTGGTTCCGGGCGCCGGGTCCGTCCCCGTCCCCGCTCCGGTGTCGACGAGCGAGTCGGCGAGGTGGCGGCGGGCCGCGTCGGCCAGGGGGCCGGCGCCGAAGACCTCGACGCGGGCCCGCGCCAGCCGGTCCAGGGCCTCCTCCCATGCGTGGTTGGCGCCGGTGGAGTCGCCGATCCGGGACAGGAAGTCGGCGAGGTCGGCGGGCACGGCCGCGGCGCGGGCCGCCCGCTCCGGGGACGCCGCCTCCTCGACGAGGCCGCAGGTCCACAGCAGGGAGAGGGCCTTGAAGACGGTGCCGGCCGGGATCCCCAACTCCCCTGCCACGTCCTCGTGGCCGCGGCTGCCGTCGAGCAGCGGGAGCATGCGGGGCAGCAGGTCGCGGGCGGCGGCGCCGCGCAGCAGCTGCTTCTTCGGGGTCCCCTGGACGACGAGGGCCTCGGGCGTGTGGTGCAGGGAGAGCCCGCGCCGGAGCCTGGGGCGTGCCGGGACGTGGAACTGGGGGTCGTTCAGGGCGGCCGAGGCCATGGCTTCGGCGGTGATCACAGAGTGGTCCGGCATCGAGGCCTCCTTTCCGGTTCAGGACGTGACGTGCGGGGCGCACGGGATGCGCGGGTCGTACGGGGTGCGCGGGCCGTGCGCCCCGCACGTCACGTCCTGAACCGGAAAGGAGGCCTCGATGCCGGACCACTCTGTGATCCTGTC
>NZ_RPSE01000141.1:0-13975 GCF_003949955.1 Streptomyces sp. WAC05292 | reverse complement strand
GCCCCGCCGAGAATCGCCCCAGGGTGCCCCGGCGGAGTGCGGGGGCCGCGACGGGAAGGGCGGTGGACGATGGTCGCGTACGTCATCATCCCCGGGATCGACGGGTCGGATGAGCGGCACTGGCAGAGCCTGTGGGAGAAGCGGTGGGGGGCCTCGGCGGTCCGGATCGCGCCGGCCTCCTGGAGTCGGCCCGACCTGCCGGACTGGGTCGCCGCGATCCAGGCCGCCCACGAGACCGCGTTCCGGCGCGACGGCCGGGTGGTGCTGGTGGCGCACAGCCTCGGCTGCTGGGCGGCCGCGCACTGGCTGGAGCAGGCGCGTCCCGGCGTGGTGGCGGCGCTCCTCGTCGCGCCTCCCGATCCGCGGGGGCCGGCGTTCCCGCGTGAGGCGGCACCGTCGTTCCCGGGCCTGTCCGCTCGCCCCCTGCCGTGCCCGAGCCTGGTGGTGGCGAGCGACGACGACCCCTACTGCGACGCGAAGGCGTCCGCCTCCTTCGCACACGACTGGCGGGCGCGAGCCCACCTCGTCGAGGCCCACGGGCACATCAACTCCCGCAGCGGCCTCGGTGACTGGCCCGCGGGCCTGGAGCTCCTCCGCGGGCTCGTCGACGGCTGATCGGGCTCAGGCGGCCTCGAGGGAGTCGATCCAGGCGGTCAGCCGAGCGCATTCACGGTCCATGACCCCCGGATCGCGCAGGGCGTTGGCCAGTACGGACATGCCCTGATAGGCGCCCACCAGGGTGAGGGCCAGGCCCTCGGGATCCGGCCGGCCGAGCTCGCGGAACTGCTCCTCCGCCCAGGTCAGCAGGGACCGGATGACCCTGCCCGCCTCGACGTCCAGGCCGCCCGGGTCGCGTTTCCCCAGCTCCGCGGCGAGGGTGCCGGTCGGGCAGCCGTAGCGGACGGCGAGGTCGCGCCCGCTCGCCCAGGCGTCGACCAGCCCTTTGAGGCGCTCGCGGGGGCCGGGGAGCCGGCCCAGGTGGCCGACGAGCTGTTCCAGGTGCCGCTCGTGCTCGGCCAGCGCGGCGGCGACCAGCTCGTCCTTGGTCTTGAAGTAGTAGTACACGTTGCCGACCGGCACCTCGGCCGCGCGCGCTATGTCGGCGATGGTGGTGCGTTCGGCGCCCTGCCGGTGGACGACGTCGGCCGCGGCTTCCATCAGGCGCCGCCGCTTCGCGCCGGCGTCCCGGGTGCGGGCGCGCTCCTTCGAGTGAGTCACCCGACTAACTGTACGGCCCCGACCCGTGCTAGCCTCCGGGCAGTCAGTAAGTCAGTCGACTGACTGACAACCCACCGACCCACTCTGATTCGAGGAACTCCACATGATCGTCGTCACGGGTGCCACCGGAAACGTCGGCCGCACGCTCGTCCGCCTGCTGGCCGAACAGGGCCGCGAGGTGACCGCGGTCTCGCGCCGCATCACCCCGGCCGACGTCCCGCCCGGCGTGCACACCGTCGCCGCCGACCTGGCCCGGCCGGACGCGGCCGACCTGCCCGCCGCGGCGGACGCGGTCTTCCTGCTCGTCGGGGGAGAGCTCATGATGACCGGCGACCCCGCCGCCGTCGTCGCCCCCTTCGCCGGCTGCGGCAGGATCGTCCTGCTGTCCTCCCAGGGGGTGATCACCCGCCCGGACTCCCTGTCCCACGGACGGGCCTTCGCCGCCTACGAGCAGGCCGTCATGGACTCCGGCACCGACTGGACCATCCTGCGCCCGGGCGGATTCGCCTCCAACGCCCACGCCTGGGCGCCCTCGGTCAAGGCGAGCCGGACCGTCGCCGCGCCCTTCGGCGACGTCGGCCTCCCGGTCGTCGACCCCGACGACATCGCCGCCGTGGCCGCCGCCGTCCTGACGCAGCCCGGCCACAGCAGGGCCTGCTACGAACTCACCGGACCCGCCCCGACCACCCCGCTCCAGCGCACCGCCGCCCTCGCCGACGCCATCGGCGAGCACGTCGCCTTCATCGGCCAGACCCGCGAGGAGGCCCGCGCGCAGATGCTCGCGTTCATGCCCGCCCCGGTCGCCGACACCACCCTCGACATCATCGGCACCCCCACCCCGCGCGAGCAGGCCGTCAGCCCCGACATCGAGAGGATCCTCGGCCGCCCCGCCACCCCCTTCGCCGACTGGGCCAGGCGCAACGCCGCCGCCTTCGCGTGACCGGCGGGCCGACACGGGCCAGGAGGTGCGATTCGGCCAAGCGGGGCGGGCCCGTGAGCGTTTCGCCGGTCGCGTCAGCCGTTGTGAGAGGCTGGGGCGCATGAACCGGTTGGCTGGTGTGACCTCGCCGTATCTGCTTCAGCATGCCGACAATCCGGTCGACTGGTGGCCGTGGGAGCCCGGGGCGTTCGAGGAAGCCAAGCGGCGCGACGTACCCGTCCTGCTGTCGGTCGGCTACTCGGCGTGCCACTGGTGCCACGTCATGGCGCACGAGTCGTTCGAGGACGGCGACACCGCCGCCTACATGAACGAGCACTTCGTGAACGTCAAGGTCGACCGCGAGGAGCGGCCCGACGTCGACGCCGTCTACATGGAGGCCGTGCAGGCCGCCACCGGCCAGGGCGGCTGGCCCATGACGGTCTTCCTCACCCCCGACGCCGAGCCGTTCTACTTCGGCACCTACTTCCCGCCCGAGCCGCGCCACGGCATGCCCTCCTTCACGCAGGTCCTGGAAGGCGTCAGCACCGCCTGGGCGGGCCGGCGCGAGGAGGTCGCCGAGGTCGCGCAGCGCATCACGCGGGACCTGGCCGGCCGGCAGCTGGACTACGGTCGGGCCGCCGCCCCCGGCCCCGAGGAGGCGGCGCAGGCGCTGCTGGCACTGACCCGGGAGTACGACGAGGCGCGCGGCGGGTTCGGCGGGGCGCCGAAGTTCCCGCCGTCGATGGTGCTGGAGTTCCTGTTGCGCCACCACGCGCGCACGGGCGCGGAGGGCGCGCTGCAGATGGCCGCCGACACCTGCGAGGCCATGGCCCGCGGCGGCATCTACGACCAGCTCGGCGGCGGGTTCGCCCGCTACTCCGTGGACCGGGAGTGGGTGGTGCCGCACTTCGAGAAGATGCTGTACGACAACGCCCTGCTGTGCCGCGTCTACGCGCACCTGTGGCGGGCCACCGGCTCGGACCTGGCCCGGCGGGTGGCGCTGGAGACCGCCGACTTCATGGTGCGGGAGCTGCGCACCCCCGAGGGCGGGTTCGCCTCCGCGCTCGACGCCGACAGCGAGGACCCGGAGACCGGGAAGCCCGCGGAGGGCGCCTACTACGCCTGGACGCCCGCCCAGTTGGAGGAGGTGCTCGGCGCGGAGGACGGGGCGCTGGCCGCCGCCTGCTTCGGGGTGACGCAGGAGGGCACCTTCGAGCACGGCGCCTCCGTGCTCCGGCTCCCGCAGGACGGGCCGGTCGTCGACGCCGGGCGGATCGCCGGGATCCGGCAGCGGCTGCTCGCGGCGCGCGCCGCCCGACCGGCGCCGGGCCGGGACGACAAGGTCGTCGCCGCGTGGAACGGCCTGGCGGTCGCCGCCCTCGCCGAGTGCGGGGCGTACTTCGACCGGCCGGATCTCATCGAGCGGGCCACGGAGGCCGCCGACCTGCTCGTACGGGTCCACTTCCGGGCGGAGGACGGGCGCGCCCCGCGCCTGGCCCGCACCAGCAAGGACGGGCAGGTCGGGGCCAACGCCGGGGTGCTGGAGGACTACGGGGACGTCGCCGAGGGGTTCCTGGCGCTGGCCGCGGTGACCGGGGAGGGCGTCTGGCTGGAGTTCGCCGGGTTCCTCCTGGACCTGGTGCTGGACCGGTTCACCGCCGAGGACGGCTCCCTGTTCGACACCGCGCACGATGCGGAGCGGCTGATCCGCAGGCCGCAGGACCCCACCGACACCGCCGCGCCCTCCGGGTGGACGGCCGCGGCCGGCGCGCTGCTGTCGTACGCCGCGCACACCGGCTCGGAGGCGCACCGGACGGCGGCCGAGCGGGCGCTCGGGGTGGTACGGGCGCTCGGCCCGCGCGCCCCGCGCTTCATCGGCCACGGCCTGGCGGTCGCGGAGGCGCTGCTGGACGGGCCGCGCGAGGTGGCCGTGGTCGGCCGGGCGGACGATCCGGCGCGCGCGGAGCTGCACCGGACGGCGCTGCTGGCGACGGCCCCCGGGGCGGTCGTGGCGGTCGGCGAGCCGGCGGCGGAGGAGGGCGGACCGGGCGCGGCCGAGGGCGAGTTCCCGCTGCTGGCCGGGCGGACGCCCGTCGAGGGCAGGGCGGCGGCGTACGTGTGCCGGCACTTCGTGTGCGCGCGGCCCGCGACGGACCCGGCCGAACTCGCCGCACAGCTCGGCAGGCCGGCGGGCTCCTGACCCGCCGGCCCCGCCCGTCAGTGCCGGTACGCCGCCAGGGAGATGCCGACGTAGTGCGCGATGAACGCGGCCAGCGTCAGCGAGTGGAACACCTCGTGGAAGCCGAAGAAGCGCGGTGAGGGGTTCGGCCGCTTGATCCCGTAGATGACCCCTCCCGCGCTGTAGAGCAGCCCGCCGGCCACGACGAGCACGAGGACGGCGATGCCGCCGGCGCGCAGGAAGTCGGGCAGGAAGAAGACGGCCGCCCACCCCATCGCGATGTAGCAGGGGGTGTAGAGCCAGCGCGGGGCGCCGACCCAGAAGACCCGGAAGGCGATCCCGGCCGCGGCCGCGATCCAGACCGCCCACAGCAGCGTCCGTCCGGTGGAGGGCGGGAGGAGCAGGACGGTCAGCGGGGTATACGTCCCCGCGATGATCAGGAAGATGTTGGCGTGGTCGAGGCGGCGCAGGACCGCCTCGCCGCGCGGCCCCCAGGTGCCGCGGTGGTACACGGCGCTGATCCCGAACAGCAGGCAGGCGGTGAGCACGTACACCCCGCACGCCACCCGGGCGCGCGCGGAGTCCGTGAAGGCCATGAGGGCCAGGCCCGCCACGACGACGGCGGGGAACATCCCTGCGTGCAGCCAGCCGCGCATCAGCGGCTTGGCCTCCGGCGCGGCAGCCGCCGCAGCGGCCTCCCGCACGACTGCGGCGTCAGAAGTCATGGTCCACATGCTACCTACGGGTCCGTAGGTTTCTCATAGTGTGCTTTACGGAAGATTGACGGGAGTGGCGATGCTCACGTGAGAGGCCCCCTGGACATATGCGCACACGCACCGGATGATCAGATGAGTGCGGTCGGCACCGGATGAGCGGAGCGCGAAGCGTCCGGGTCGCAGCCCCCACGGGGCATACACCAAACGAACCCCTCAACAAGGAGCAATCGTGGCGCGCGACAACGCGGCTCCCACATCCGTCCCGACGAACCACAAGGACCTGATCGCCTGGGTCGACGAGATCGCGGCGATCACCCAGCCGGACAGCGTCGTCTGGTGCGATGGTTCCGAGGCCGAGTACGAGCGCCTGTGCGGGGAGCTCGTCGCGAAGGGAACCTTCCGCAAGCTCGACGAGACCAAGCGCCCGAACTCGTACTACGCCGCCTCCGACCCGTCCGACGTCGCGCGCGTCGAGGACCGGACCTTCATCTGCTCCGAGAAGGAGGAGGACGCCGGCCCGACCAACCACTGGAAGGCCCCGGCGGAGATGAAGGACATCTTCACCGGCGAGAACGGCATCTTCCGCGGCTCCATGAAGGGCCGCACGATGTACGTCGTCCCCTTCTGCATGGGCCCCCTCGGCTCCGAGCTCTCCGCGATCGGCGTCGAGATCACCGACTCCGCCTACGTCGCCGTCGCCATGCGCACCATGACCCGCATGGGCCGTGCCGTGCTCGACGAGCTCGGCGAGGACGGCTTCTTCGTCAAGGCCGTCCACACCCTCGGCGCCCCGCTCGCCGAGGGCCAGGCCGACGTGCCGTGGCCGTGCAACACCACCAAGTACATCTCGCACTTCCCGGAGACCCGCGAGATCTGGTCCTACGGCTCGGGCTACGGCGGCAACGCCCTGCTCGGCAAGAAGTGCTACGCCCTGCGCATCGCCTCCGTCATGGCGCGCGACGAGGGCTGGCTCGCCGAGCACATGCTGATCCTGAAGCTCACCCCGCCGCAGGGCGAGGCCCGCTACGTCGCCGCGGCCTTCCCGTCGGCGTGCGGCAAGACCAACCTCGCCATGCTGGAGCCGACCATCCCCGGCTGGACGGTCGAGACCATCGGCGACGACATCGCCTGGATGCGCTTCGGCGAGGACGGCCGCCTGTACGCGATCAACCCGGAGGCCGGCTTCTTCGGCGTCGCCCCCGGCACCGGCGCGCACACCAACGCCAACGCCATGAAGACGATGTACGCCAACACCGTCTTCACCAACGTCGCGCTCACCCCCGACGGCGGCGACGTCTGGTGGGAGGGCATGACGGAGGAGCCCCCGGCCGAGCTGATCGACTGGAAGGGCAACCCCTGGACCCCGGAGTCCGGGACCCCGGCCGCCCACCCGAACGCCCGCTTCGCCGTCCCGGCCGCCCAGTGCCCGACGATCGCCCCCGAGTGGGAGGACCCCAAGGGCGTCCCGATCTCCGCGATCCTCTTCGGCGGCCGCCGCGCCTCCGCCGTCCCGCTGGTCACCGAGTCCTTCGACTGGAACCACGGCGTCTTCATCGGCTCGAACATCGCCTCCGAGAAGACCGCCGCCGCCGAGGGCAAGGTCGGCGAGCTGCGCCGCGACCCGTTCGCCATGCTGCCGTTCTGCGGCTACAACATGGGCGACTACATGGCCCACTGGATCAAGGTCGGAGCCTCCGCGGACGCCGCGAAGCTCCCGAAGATCTACTACGTGAACTGGTTCCGCAAGAACGACGCGGGCAAGTTCGTGTGGCCCGGCTTCGGCGAGAACAGCCGCGTCCTGAAGTGGATCGTCGGCCGCCTCGACGGCACCGCCGAGGGCGTCGAGACCCCGATCGGCATCCTGCCGGCCAAGGGCGCCCTCGACCTCGACGGCCTCGACATCGCCGACGAGGACCTCGACTTCCTCCTCACCGTCGACAAGGACGTGTGGCGGGACGAGGCCGCCCTGGTGCCCGAGCACCTGAACACCTACGGCGACCACACGCCCAAGGAGCTGTGGGACCAGTACCACGCGCTCGTGGAGCGCCTGGGCTGAGCCGCAACACGCCCTGAACCAGGGCCCTTTGAACGTGGGAGTCCCCGACCAAGCGATTCCCACCGCTGTGGGAGCCCCCGACCAAGCGGTTCCCACCGCAGCCGCGGACCGTCCCGGAGAGCCCCCGTGCTCCTCCGGGCGGGCCGCGCGCACCCGCCGGCGGCGGGCCCCCGGTGCACGGGGGCCCGCCGCTCGCGCGTTCCGGCCCGCCGCGCGTTCCACCCGCACCGCGATGCGTCCCGCGGCCCGCGGGCGGGCAGCCTGCTCCCGTCGACAGGCACTTTCCACGGCGAGACGGGTGAGCGCACGGTGGCCGACCGGTCCCTCTTCGAAACGGCGTACGCATCGGCGGGAGCTGGCAGCGGGCCCGCCGGGCCGTCAGGATCGTCTCCTGGGCGCGGGCGCGCAGGGCGCGGGGGACGCGCCGGACGCGATGGGCTGGGCGCGATGGGTGCGATGACGGCGTTGAAGCGGCACGGCCGGCTCCTCGGCCTGTCCGCGGTGGCGGCGGTGCTGGTGTTCACACCGCTGGGCCTGTACGTGTGGGGCGGCGGCGGTCCGGCCGCCGCGCCGCCGCGCGGCGCGCTGGAGGACGTACGGGTCACCGGGTGCCGGGTCGACCCGGCGAGCCGGCGGGTGGTCGCCGCGGTCGAGGCCTCCGGGCGGCCCGGGGGCGCGGGCGCGTACGTGGTGACGGTGGAGTTCCGCGACGACGACGGCTCCCGGCCGGGCGGGAGGGCCGCGCAGGCGCTGGTCCGGATTCCCGGGGTGGCTCCGCGGGCCGTCGAGCGGGGCGAGGCCGTCGGGCCGGTGTGGCCGTTCGCGGCGGTGCCGTGGTGCGGGGTCGCGGGGGCGGAGTTCACGCCCGCGCCGTGACCGGCGGACCGCGGCTCGCGGGGGAGGGCGTACGGGGTACGCGCTCCGGGGGCGTACGGCGTCATGGCTCCCGGTCCGGAGCCTCCGCGGCCCCGGACCGGGGCCGTCAGGGGCGCCCGGCGAGGTTCTCGGAGAACCGGCCCAGGGCGGCGGTGTGCGCGTCCATCAGCTCGGCGGCGAGGATCGCGACGGTGGTGTCCGCGCGGGACGCGGCCACGACCAGCGCCCGGCCGGCGAGGTCGTGCGCCCGCCGGTGCAGGGCGGCGGGGTCCGCGGCCGGGTCGTGCGGCGCCCGGGCGGGGGCGGTTCCGCGCAGCCGGCCGACCTGGGCGGCGATGCGGTCGCCGGCGTCGCCCTGGCCGAGCGCGTCCGTGACGGCGAGCAGCGCCGTCAGGTGCCCGGCGAGCTGGTGGTCGAGCGCTTCGGCGCGGGTGCTGTGCGGATAGTCGGAGTGGCGGCCGCCCACACGGTGGACGACCGGCTTGGTCCGGATCGGCTCGTACATGAGTGGCCTCCCGAAAGTCAGGAGACCATCCTACATTGGATTCGTTCTAAAGTTTTTCCCGATCCTGGACCGAGGGGCGGTGGAGCGGGGCCGGACCCCTCCACCGCCCCTCGGGCGTTCCTCGACCGCGGGCGCGGCCGGCGGCCGTCAGTGCTGGCCGTAGCCGTCCAGGAACGTGCCGATCCGCGTCACGGCGTCCGCCAGGTCGGGAGCGGCCGGCAGCGTCACGATCCGGAAGTGGTCCGGCTCGGGCCAGTTGAAGCCGGTCCCGTGCACCACCATGATCTTCTCGGCGCGCAGCAGGTCGAGGACCATCTGCCGGTCGTCCTTGATCTTGTAGACGGCCGGGTCGAGCCGCGGGAACAGGTAGAGCGCGCCCTTCGGCTTCACGCAGGTGATGCCGGGGATCTGCGTCAGCAGGTCGTACGCGGTGTCGCGCTGCTCCAGCAGCCGGCCGCCCGGCAGGACCAGGTCCTGGATCGACTGCCGGCCGCCCAGTGCGGTCGCCACGGCGTGCTGCGAGGGCATGTTCGCGCACAGGCGCATGTTGGCGAGGATCGTCAGGCCCTCGATGTACGAGGAGGCGTGCTGCTTCGGACCGCACACCGCCATCCAGCCGGCCCGGTAGCCGGCCACCCGGTAGTTCTTCGACAGGCCGTTGAAGGTGAGGGTCAGCAGGTCGGGCGCGAGGGCCGCGGTGTTGGTGTGCGTGGCGCCGTCGTAGAGGATCCGGTCGTAGATCTCGTCCGAGCACACGATGAGGTTGTGGCGGCGCGCGATGTCGGTGAGGCCCCGCAGCATCTCGTCGTCGTAGACGGCGCCGGTGGGGTTGTTCGGGTTGATGATCACGATCGCGCGGGTGCGGTCGGTGACCTTCCGCTCGATGTCCGCCAGGTCCGGCATCCAGTCGGACTGCTCGTCGCAGCGGTAGTGCACGGCCGTGCCGCCGGCCAGCGAGACGGACGCCGTCCACAGCGGGTAGTCCGGGGCGGGGACGAGGACCTCGTCGCCGTCGTCGAGCAGCGCCTGCATCGCCATCTGGATCAGCTCGGAGACGCCGTTGCCGAGGTAGATGTCCTCGACGTCCAGCTCGATGCCCTTGGTCTGGTAGTGCTGCATGACCGCGCGCCGCGCCGACAGCAGCCCCTTCGCGTCCCCGTAGCCGTGGGCGTTGCCCAGGTTGCGGAGCATGTCCTCCAGGATCTCCGGCGGGCACTCGAAGCCGAAGGCCGCGGGGTTGCCGGTGTTCAGCTTGAGGATGCGATGACCTGCCGCTTCGAGCCGCATGGCCTCTTCGAGGACGGGGCCGCGGATCTCGTAGCAGACATTGGCGAGTTTCGTTGACTGGATCACCTGCATGACGGGAGCTTACGGGCCCCGCGCCGGGGCCCGCTGGGGTTTGCGGTACAGGATCGGAGGGGGGTATGTCCCGGTTCGCGCGATGGGAAGGGCGGGGGTCCGCTGGGCCTTGGAAACGGGGGCCGCGACGGCACTCCACCTGCGGAATCGGTGTGTCCGCATACGTCCGCCAGGGGCCGTGTTGCGCTCGTCACCCCGACTCCGCCGCGCGGCGCCGGATGCCCCGCGCCGGCGCGGGCAGACGCGTCCGGCCGGGGCGCGTGCGCAGGGCCGGGGCGCGTGCGCACGGGGCCGGCGACCGGTCCGGGTCGCGGGTCCTGAGTACGGCTCCTGAGTACGCGCACTCATGCGGCGGGCCCGCGCCCTGGCGGAGGGTGTTCTTCCGGGAGTGCCGGGAACGGAGAGGCGGAGCAGTGGATTTCGTAGTCGGCGACATGGCGATCACCACCGTGGGAACGGACGGGGACGACCGGGCCATCGAGTTCCTGGTACGCCCCCACCGCGACGGCCGCAGCAGCGGCCGGGTCGGCAGCGAGGGCCACTTCGCCATCTACCGCGAGCACGGCCGGGGCTGGGAGGGCGCCCGCCTCGCCCTCGACCCCCAGTCCGGCAGCGTCCCCATCGCCGCGGTCGAATGGGCGGTGGAGTTCGCCCGCGAGTACCTCTAGCGACCCCTCCGGCGCCGGGCCGGCTGACGGGGCGCCAGTCCGGACCGCGATTCGTGCGGGACTGCGGGAACTCGTCGGGCGGGCCGCGGCGTTGTCCCGAACGGGTGGGTCCGACCCGGCCTGCGGCGGCTCGAAGGCGATGTGCAGAATGACCCGTATGTCGATAGCGAACATTCCGCAGGCGGCCACCGCCGCAGACGCCCCGGAGATCGGCCGCACCCTGGCCCGCTCCTTCGGTGACGACCCGATGATGTGCTGGTTCTTCCCCGACGCCGCCTCGCGCGAGGAGCGCCTGGCCGAGTACTTCACCACCCTCTTCACCCGGCACTACGTCCGGCACGGCGTCTGCGAGCGCACCGCCTCCGCCGCCGCCTTCTGGGTCGCCCCCGAGGCCGGCGAGCTGGGCGTGCCCGACGTGGAGACCCAGCAGGCCCTCCTGGAGGTGCTCGGCGACCGCGCCGGGCTGTTCCGCGACGCCATCGGCGCGGCCGCCGCCCACACCCCGCAGGAGCCGCACTGGTACCTCGCGGCCATCGGCGCCGACCCCGCCGCCCGCGGCCAGGGCCACGGCGCGGCCCTGCTGCGCTCCGGCCTCGCCAAGGCCGACGCGGCCGGCATGCCCGCCTACCTGGAGTCGTCCAAGGCGGACAACCTGCCGTTCTACGAGCACTTCGGCTTCACCGTCCGCGAGGAGCTCGCCCTCCCCGGCGGCGGCCCCACCCTGTGGGCGATGTGGCGCGAGCCGCAGCAGGCGGCCGACGCCGCCTGACCCGCCGCGCCCCGGCGCACACGCGGGCGGACCGGCGTCGCGTTCCGTAAACACTTGGACGCGGAACGTACCGCCACGGGAGACTGCCTGTCTGCCCGCCCCCGCACCGCCGCCCGGCACCGCGGGGCTTCCGGGGCGAGCGCGCCCCGGAAGGCGGCCGGCGGGCTGCCGTACGACACCCCGGGGTGGCGATGGGACCGTCCGCACCACGTACCGCACCGCGCGGGGCGCCACCGGGCCGCGGCCCGGTGGCCCTCGCGCTCCGCTACTACGGCAGGGAACTGGTCCGGCTCCGCCGGTTCGCGCTCCCCGCCATGCTGATGCCGGCGCTCGGCAACATCGGCGTCAACTACCTGGCGCCGCTGGTCGTCGCCAAGCTCGTCGGCCGCATCGCCGACGGCGGCGCCGGCCTCGCCGCGACCCTGCCCTATGTGCTCGGCTTCGCCGGCGTCCTGCTCCTCGCCGAAGCCCTGTGGCGGCTCGGCGTGCACTGCCTGAACCGGCTCGACGCCCTCGGCATCGAACGGCTCTACGTCATCGGCGTCGACGAGCTGTTCGCGAAGGACGCCGCCTTCTTCCACGACAACTTCGCCGGATCGCTGACCAAACGCGTCCTCGGCTTCGCCTCCCGCTTCGAGGAGTTCGTCGACACCCTCGCGTTCGCCGTCGTCGGCCGGTTCGTGCCGCTGCTGTTCGGGTCGGTCGTCCTGTGGCAGTACGAACCGCTGCTCGTGGCAGGACTGCTGACGATGATCGCCGTCACGGCGCTGTGCGTGGCACCGCTCGTACGCCGCCGGCAGAAGCTCGTCGACCGGCGCGAGGCGGCCATCGCCCGGGTCTCCGGGCACGTCTCGGACAGCCTCGCGAACATGGACACCGTCCGCGCGTTCGCCGCCGAGCGGCGCGAGGCGGAGGAGCACCGGTCGCGGGTCGCGGAATCGCGCCGGCTCACCCTGCGGGCCTGGGACTACGGCAACCTCCGCATCGACACGGTCGTCGCGCCGATGTCCGTCCTGACCAACGCCCTCGGCCTGCTGATCGCGGTCGCCGTCGTCGGCGGCGGCGCGGGCGGCGGCACCGGAGACGGCGTGGAGGCCGTCGTCGTCGCCTTCACCTACTACTCCAACGCCACCCGCATCATGTTCGAGTTCAACCAGGTCTACCGCCGCCTGGAGCGGTCGATGACGGAGGCCGCCCAGTTCACCGAGCTGCTGCGGGAGCCGCCGACCGTCCTCGACCCGCCGGAGCCCGAGCCGGCGCCGCCGGCGCGGGCCGCGGACGTCCGCTTCGAAGGCGTCACCTTCGCCCACAAGGGTGCCCGGCCGCTCTTCGAGGAACTCGACCTCGCCGTGCCCGGCGGCGCCAAGTTCGGCCTCGTCGGCCGGTCGGGCGGCGGCAAGAGCACCCTGACCCGGCTGCTGCTGCGGATGACGGACGTCGACGGCGGCCGCATCCTCGTCGGCGGCCGCGACATCAGCCGGCTGCGCCAGGCCGACCTGCGCAGCCTGATCGCGTACGTGCCGCAGGACCCGGCCATGTTCCACCGCACACTCCGCGAGAACATCGCCTTCGCCCGCCCCGGCGCCACCGACGCGGAGGTCCGGCGCGCGGCCGAGGCGGCGCACGTCACCGAGTTCGCCGACCTGCTGCCCGACGGCTTCGACACGCTCGTAGGCGAGCGCGGCGTCAAACTGTCCGGCGGGCAGCGGCAGCGGGTCGCGCTCGCCCGCGCCATCCTGCGCGACGCGCCGATCCTGCTGCTCGACGAGGCCACCAGCGCCCTCGACTCCGAGAGCGAGATCCTCGTCCAGGAAGCGCTCTGGCAGCTCATGGCCGGGCGCACGGCCCTCGTCGTCGCGCACCGGCTGAGCACCGTCGCCGCCATGGACCGGCTCATCGTCCTCGACCGCGGGCGGATCGTCGAGCAGGGCCGCCACGAGGAGCTGCTCACCACCGGCGGCGCCTACGCGCGGCTGTGGCGGCACCAGTCGGGAGGCTTCCTCGGCGGCGCGGACGGCGGCGCGGACGGCGGCGCGGACGGCGGCGCGGACGCCAGCCCGGTGGGCGGCGGCCCGGTGGGCGGCGCCGGCGGGCCGGTGGGCGGCGGCCGCAACGGCGCGGACACCCCTGCCGACGGGCCGGGTACCGTGGGCCGATGAAGATCATCGACCTGGAGCCGGGCGACCCGCGGCTCACCGCCGACCTGCTGCCCGTCCTGCGGGAGCTGCGCCCCCACCTGACCGCCGGCCTCCTCGCCGACGTCTACGCCGAGGGCCACCCGCAGGGCCTGCGGTTCACCGCGGCGTACGACGACGGGGGCGCGTGCGCCGGCGCGGCCGGCTGGCGCATCGTCGCGAACACCGTCGACATCCGCCGCCTGTACGTCGACGACCTCGTCACCGCCGCCCACACCCGCTCCCGAGGCGTGGGCCGCGCCCTGCTCGCCCACCTGGAGGAGCGGGCCCGCGCGGCCGGCTGCCGCCTCCTGGACCTCGACTCCGGCACGCACCGCACCGGCGCGCACCGCTTCTACCTCCGCGAGCGGTTCGACATCGTCGCGTTCCACTTCGCCAAGGAGCTCGACTAGTGACCTGAGTCGGAGATTCATCGTTAGTTGGGCATGAGTCGTCCGGGTCCGAAGATTGCGCCGTTGTCGGTCAGTGATGCCCAGCGAGCGGTGCTGGAGGGCTGGTTACGCCGCCGTACGACG
>NZ_RPSE01000140.1:0-13985 GCF_003949955.1 Streptomyces sp. WAC05292 | reverse complement strand
GAGTTGGCGGGGTGGCCGAAAGGTGCTCATCGGATTCTTCGCCCATCTGACCGAGTGGTAACTTCCGCGAGTTGATCTTGCCGGGCCCCCTCTGCGGCGACGGCGATCCCTCCTGCAAGGAAGTCACATTGCACCGCCATACCCTTTTCCGCCCTTCCGCCCTCGCCACCCGCGCCGCGGTCGGGGCGGCCCTGCTGGCCCTGTGCGCCGCCGGCCCCGCCGCGGCCGCCCCGGGCAACGGCCCCGCCCCGGCCCAGGGCGCGGCCCCGCACCTCGACTCCGTCGAGCAGATGCTCCGCCAGGTCTCCCCCGGCCTCGAGGGCACGGTGTGGGAGCGGACCTCGGGCAACGCCCTCGACGCCTCCACCGCGGGCGGCGGCGACTGGCTGCTCCAGACGCCCGGCTGCTGGGGCGACGACACCTGCGCCTCCCGCCCCGGCGCCGAGCGCCTCCTCGCGAAGACGACGGAGAACATCGCCCAGGCCACACGGACAGTCGACATATCGACCCTCGCCCCGTTCCCGAACGGAGGCTTCCAGGACGCGATCGTCGCCGGACTCAAGTCCGCCGCCGCGCGCGGGAACAGGCTCAAGGTGCGCATCCTCGTCGGCGCCGCGCCCGTCTACCACGCGAACGTGGTGCCGTCGAAGTACCGCGACGAGCTGGTCGCCAAGCTCGGCCCCGACGCCGCCTCCCGGATCGACCTGAACGTCGCCTCCATGACCACGTCGAAGACGGCGTTCTCCTGGAACCACTCCAAGCTCCTCGTGGTCGACGGCAGCTCCGTCGTCACCGGCGGCATCAACAGCTGGAAGGACGACTACCTGGAGACCGCGCACCCCGTCGCCGACGTCTCCCTGGCGCTGCGCGGTCCGGCCGCCGGCACGGCCGGCCGGTACCTCGACGAGCTGTGGTCCTGGACCTGCCGGAACAAGAGCAACTTCGCGAGCGTCTGGTTCGCCTCCTCGAACGGCGCCGCGTGCATGCCCGCCCTGGCCGGCGAGAACACCGCCGCCGCGGCGACCGCCGCGCCCGGGACGGGCGCCCGCAGCGGCCCGGCCGGCGCCGGCGGCGGAGTCCCGGCCATCGCCGTCGGCGGCCTCGGCGTCGGCATCAAGCGCAACGACCCCGCGTCGGCCTTCCGGCCGGCCCTGCCCACCGCCCCCGACACCAAGTGCGGCGTCGTGGGCCTCCACGACAACACCAACGCCGATCGCGACTACGACACCGTCAATCCGGAGGAGAGCGCCCTGCGGACGCTCATCTCCAGCGCCGAGCGGCACATCGAGATCTCCCAGCAGGACATGAACGCGACCTGCCCGCCCCTGCCGCGCTACGACATCCGCGTCTACGACGCGCTCGCCGCGAAGATGGCCGCCGGCGTCAAGGTCCGCATCGTGGTCAGCGACCCGGAGAACCGGGGCGCCGTCGGCAGCGGCGGCTACTCCCAGATCAAGTCGCTCTCGGAGATCAGCGACGTCCTGCGTGCCCGCCTGGCGCTGCTGACGGGCGACCAGGCCAAGGCCAAGGCCGCGATGTGCTCCACCCTCCAGCTGGCCACCTTCCGCGGCTCGAAGAGCCCGAAGTGGGCCGACGGCCGCCCGTATGCCCAGCACCACAAGCTGGTGGCCGTGGACGGATCGGCGTTCTACATCGGCTCCAAGAACCTCTACCCGGCGTGGCTCCAGGACTTCGGCTACATCGTGGAGAACCCCGCGGCGGCCGGCCAGCTGAACGACCAGCTGCTCGCCCCGCAGTGGCGCTTCTCCCGTGACACCGCCACCTTCGACCACGAGCGCGGCGTCTGCCAGGGCTGATCCCGCGGCCGCACCGGGCCCGCCCGCCCGCCCGAGTCCGCGCGGGCGGGCGGGCCCTCCGCTCAGCGGAAGAGCATCGAGGCGCCGCCGGCGGCCGTGGTCACCGAACCCGGACACAGGAAGCTGCCCGAGACCTTCGTCGCCGTGAATGCCTGGTTGACGTACTTGCGGGTGTCGCCCTCCCGGTTCCAGGTGATGCCGGCGGCCTTGTAGCGGCAGGAGATGAAGCTCTGCTTGCCGGTGATGTCGATGACGTCCGTCCGGGCGGTGCCGGCGGCGTCGTCGAAGGTGAACTGCGGGTCGTTGTTGAGGGTCGCCGTGATCCCGCCCGCGCAGCTCAGGTTGCCGCCGGGGGCGTTGATGCTGGTGCGGTCGACGGTGAGGGTGCTCGGGGGGTTGGCGCTGGTGCGTGCGTTGGTCCACGTACAGGTGTTGCCCGCCACCGCGATGGACCCGTCGAGCCGCTGTTCGGCCGAGGGGCCGAGGGCGGCGGCGGGTACCGCGGTGCCGGCGAGCAGTCCGGCCGCCAGGACGGTCAGTGCGGGCCAAGTCGCCATCTTCATCTGTCGCTCCTCTTCGCCACGTCCTCGTGGGGTGTGACGCGCGGCCGCGGGAGGGCCGCGCGGGCGTGCGCCCGGGTGGGCGGAGGCGGTGTCCGGCCCGGACCGGGGGAGAGAGCCGTGCGACGTGCGAGGGGAAGGTCCCACGAAGACCTTGAAATGTCAGGTGCACGTCACCCCTGGCTTGTCATTTGTCCGAATCCCGCCCTTCGCGGCCGCCCCCTCCGGCGGCCTGAAAGGCCGGCCGGCCCGCCGCCCGCCGCCCGCCGTCCGACCGCCCTCCGGATGCGGTCCCGCCCGACCCGGCGGAGGCTGGCCCCATGCACCACGCCCCGATCCTCGTCCACCGGATCGCACCAGCCGGCGGCCGCCGCGTCTCCCTGCGCGCCGAGGGCCGGGACACCGTCCTCGGTCTCGCCCGCAGCGACGCCGACGTCATCGAGCTCCTGCGCCGGGCCGGCGTGCCCGACCCCGACGAGACGGTCCTCGGCGACTCGCCGCTCGTCGAATGGATGGTCGACGACCCGCACGCCTACGAGGCGGAACCCTCCGACACCGACATCCCCTGAGCAGCACCCCTGCCGCCCCGCGGCCCGGCACCATGGAGGACGGCCGGCCGCCCGGACCCCTCCCCGCCGCGGCCGCGACCCGCCGACCGCGACCGCCCGCGGCGGTCCGCACTCCGAAAGGGAACGGGCCCATGCTGAAGGACTTCGCCGACCTGTCCACCCCCCTTCTCGCCGACGCGTGCGTACGCACCGGCACACCCCTGCGCGTCGCGCCGCCCGGCATCGCCGCCGTCGTGCCCGGCCACCGCATCGCCGGCCCCGCCCTGCCGGTGCGACACCACGGCAGCGTCGACGTGTTCCTGGAGGCCTACGGCCGGGCCCGCCCCGGCGACGTCCTGGTCATCGACAACGGCGGCCGCGACGACGAGGCCTGCATCGGCGACCTCGCCGTCCTCGAAGCCGGGCACGCCGGCGTCTCCGGCATCGCCGTGTGGGGACTGCACCGCGACACCCCCGAGCTGGCCGAGATCGGCCTGCCCGTCTTCAGCTACGGCACCCACCCCGCCGGCCCCGTCCGACTCGACGACCCCGAACCGGACGCCGCCGCCGGCGCCCGCTTCGGACCGCACCTCGTGACCGACCGGGACATCGTCTTCGGCGACGCCGACGGCGTCCTCTTCGCCGAGGCGTCCCAGGTGGAGGAACTCCTGGACACGGCCCGGCACATCATGCGGACGGAACGCGAACAGGCCCGCCTCATCCGGGCCGGCCGCAGCCTCCGCAGCCAGACCGCCTTCGAGGACTACCTGGTCCTCCGCGAGGCCGACCCCTCGTACACCTTCCGCCGCCACCTCCGAAGCCTCGGCGGCGCCATCGAGGAGTGACCTCCGGGCCGCTAGGATGCACCGCCACCGATCGAGGAGGAACGTGTGTCCGCTGCGTCGAGCTATGCGTCCGGTGCCTGCGAAGTACCCCTGCTGGGCGACACCATCGGGGAGAACCTGGACCGCACCGTACGCCGGTTCCCCGACCGCGACGCCCTCGTCGAGACGACAACCGGGCGCCGCTGGACGTACGCGGAGTTCGGGGCCGACGTCGACGCCCTGGCCCTCGGCCTCCTCGGCCTCGGCATCGCCAAGGGCGACCGCGTCGGCATCTGGGCCCCCAACCGGGCCGAGTGGACGCTGATCCAGTACGCCACCGCCAAGATCGGCGCGATCCTGGTCACCGTCAACCCGGCCTACCGCGCCCACGAGTTGGAGTACGTGGTCCGGCAGTCCGGGATGCGGCTGCTCATCGCCGCCGAACGCTTCAAGACCTCCGACTACGCCGCCATGATCGCCGAAGTGCGGCCGAACTGCCCGGCGCTGGAGTCCACCGTCCTGCTCGACGGCCCCGACCACGAGGCCCTCCTCGCGCGCGGCCGCACCGCCGACCCCGCCCGACTGGCCCGTGCGGCCGCCGAACTGAGCCCCGACGACCCGATCAACATCCAGTACACCTCGGGCACGACGGGCTTCCCCAAAGGCGCGACCCTGTCGCACCACAACATCCTCAACAACGGCTACTTCGTCGGCGAGCTCTGCCACTACACCGAACAGGACCGGGTCTGCATCCCCGTCCCGTTCTACCACTGCTTCGGCATGGTCATGGGAAACCTGGCCTGCACGAGCCACGGCGCCGCCATGGTCATCCCCGCCCCGTCGTTCGACCCGGCGGCCACCCTCGCCGCCGTCCAGGCCGAGGCGTGCACCTCCCTGTACGGGGTCCCCACCATGTTCATCGCCGAACTCGCCGACCCCGCCTTCGACACCCACGACCTCACCAGCCTGCGCACCGGCATCATGGCGGGCTCACCCTGCCCCGTGGAGGTGATGAAGGAGGTCATCGACCGCATGGGCATGGCCGAGGTGTCCATCTGCTACGGGATGACGGAGACCTCCCCCGTCTCGACGCAGACCCGCGCCGACGACTCCGTGGAGCGCCGCGTGTCCACCGTCGGCCGCGTCGGACCGCACCTGGAGGTCAAGGTCGTCGACCCGGACACCGGCCGGACCGTCCCGCGCGGCGAACCGGGCGAACTGTGCACCCGCGGCTACTCCGTCATGCTCGGCTACTGGGGCGAGCCCGAACGCACCGCGGAAGCCGTCGACGCCGCCCGCTGGATGCACACCGGCGACCTCGCCGTCATGGACGAGGACGGCTACCTCGCCATCACCGGCCGGATCAAGGACATGGTCATCCGCGGCGGGGAGAACGTGTACCCGCGGGAAGTCGAGGAATTCCTGCACACCCACCCGGACGTCCTCGACGTCCAGGTCGTCGGAGTACCCGACGCCAAGTACGGCGAGGAGCTGATGGCCTGGGTTCGGATGCGGGAGGGAGCCGAACCGCTCACGGCGGAAGCCGTCCGCGCGTACTGCGACGGACGGCTGGCGCACTTCAAGGTCCCGCGGTACGTCCACGTCGTCGACGAGTTCCCGATGACGGTGACGGGGAAGGTCCGCAAGGTGGAGATGCGCGAGGCGGCAGCCCGCCTGCTCGGCACCTCCACCTGACGGGCCGACCGCGCTCAGGCCTCGCGCGGGGACAGCTCGGCCATCGCACTCCAGCCCTGGCCGGGCACCTCGACGTGGATGATCTCCGGCGTGCTCGCGATGGCCCCGGCCATCGCCTCCATGCCGGCCTTGAAATGGTCGGAGGCCACGTGCGCGGCCCCCGCCTCGGCGTCGGCGAACGCCTCCAGGAGCGTGTACTTGTTCGGGTCGTCGACGCTGCGCGACCAGTCGTAGAAGAGGTTGCCCGGCTCGTTGCGGGTGGCCTGCGTGAAGTCGTCGACGATCGCGAGCCACTCGTCACTGAACTCGGGGCGGACGTCGAACCTGACGGCGATGAAGATCATGCGTCCCAGCCTGACAGCCCGCCGTCCCCGCCGCACGCACGGACGGCCGGAATTCCGGCATCGTCGGAATATCGGGCCTTGTCGGAGGACCGGATCGCCGGTGGACCCGGTGGATGCGGTGGACCCGGCGGATGCGGCGAACCCGGCGGACCCGGCGGATGCGGGCGCCGGGTGGCGCGGCCGTCAGGCCGCCCCGCCGCTCCCGGGCGCCGCCTCGCCGCTCCCGGGCGCCGCCGCGGCGGCCGCGGCGCGCGCCGCCGCACGGACGAGCGCGGCCCGCAGCTCCGCGGGCCGGCGACGGTACTCCTCGCTCGGCAGCGACACCGACAGAGCGTGCACAGGCCCGGCCCCCGCACCCGCCGCACCTGTCCTACCCGCCGCAACCGCCCCGCGGGGCAAAGCCACCGCCAGACAGGTGAACGCCGGGTCCGCCTCACCCTCCGACACCGCGAAGCCCTGCCCCCGCACCCGCGCCAACTCCGCCTCCAGGACATCGGCCCGCGTGATCGTCGCCCCCGTCAGCCGGGCCATCCCGTGCTCGGCCAGATACCGCCGCAGCAGCGGCCGCGGCAATTCCGCCAGCAGCGCCTTGCCATGGGCCGTGGCATGCGCGCGGGTTTCCCGGCCGGGCGTGAACGGATTGCCGGTGTCCGTGACCGGCGCCGTCGTGTCCATCACCGTGATCAGCCCCCCGCGGTACGCCGTGTAGTACGCCTCCGCGCCCGTGGCCCGCCGCAGCCCTGCCAACAGCCCCGCCATCCGCGGAGCCGGCTCCGAATCCCGCCGCAGACTCCGGTGCAGCCCCGGGATCCGGGGGCCCAGCGCGTACCCGCGGGCGGTGCGTACCACGTACCCGCGGGCCGTGAGCGGCCCCAGCAGGTGGTACGCCGTCGACAGCGAACACCCCAGCCGCCGCGCCAGCACCTTGGCGTTGACCGGCCCGGCCGCGTCCGCCACGGCGTCGAGGATGGCCAGGGCGCGGTCGACGGACTGCGGACCGGTACCGGGACCGGGATACGGCATCGTGGATTCCCCAGGGTGGACGACGGAGCGGCGCAGGACCGCCCTGCGCGCGTACGTACGGGCATTCGAGACGAAGAGCCTACGGGTAGGCGCGGGCGTTCATCGAACGTTGACCGGACGGACAGCCCGGGCGCGCACAGTCGTACGCATGAACAGCGAACGTGTCACCACGGCAGCCCCGCGAGGTCTGCGGGCGGTTCCCGACCTGACCGGCCTCCGGCTCGCCCACCGGGCGATCCTCGCCGACGCCGACCGGCTCGCCGGGCTGCTCGCGGACCTCGCCGCCGGGGCACGCCCGGTGTCGCCCGAGCGGGCCGCCGCCATCGCCGCGTACCTGCGCCGCTACAACCGCGCCGTCCGCGCCCACCATCGGGGCGAGGCCGAGATCCTGTGGCCGCTGGTCCTGGACGCCGCAGCCGACCCCGCGGGGGCCATCGCCGACATCGTCCGCTTCGTCGACGACCACCGCGCACTGGAGGCCCTGCAAACCGCCGCCGACGCGGCCGCCGACGGCTTCGCCACCGACCCGGCCCACGGCGCGCCGGAACTGGCGGCACTGCTCGCGCGCCGGCGCGACCTGCTGATCGATCACATCCGGGCTGAGGAGGAACACCTGCTCCCGGTCATCACGGCCCAGATCCCGGGGGCGGCCTATGCGGCCGCGGAGGCGGCCATCGCGAGGGCCGGAAGGCCGGGGACCGCCAGGGCCGGGGAGGTGGACGGGGACGCGGACTGGGTACGCGGCTGGCTGCTGAGCCACGCGACGGCGGAGGAAGTACGGCGTCTGCTTCGCGGGCGGGCGGGGGCGGGGGCGCCCCCGCCGGGGAGGATCTGGTGGCGACGCTGACCCTGCTGACGGCGCGGACGGTCGCGGAGGCGCTGCGGCCGCTGGGTGCGACCGAGGTGTTCGTGTCGGGCGGCGGGGTGCGCAATCCGACCCTGATGGGCATGCTCCGCGCCGAGCTCGGGCCGTCCGGGGCGGCGGTGCGCGGGTCGCAGGAGCTGGGGCTTGCGGCGGCGGCGAAGGAGGCGTACGCGTTCGCCGTGCTCGGCTGGCTGACGCTGCACGGGCTGCCGGGCAGCGCGCCGGACTGTACGGGGGCGGGCGGCCCCCGGGTGCTGGGCTCGCTGACGCCGGGGCGGCGCCCGCTGCGGCTTCCGGAGCGGCCGGAGCGGGAGCCGCACGCGCTCGCCGTGTGCGGGTAGCGGTTCAGGCGGCGGGGGCGGGTTCCAGGAGGTGGGGGCCGTTGTTGCGGACGCTGTTGACGGCGGTGGAGACGGCCCGCACCTCCAGGCGGCCGCCGGCGGGGGTGTGGAGGAGGGCGCGCAGGGCGTCGGCGTCCTGGTGGGCGGGGTCGAGCCAGGCGTCGTAGTCGTCCGGGTCGAGGGCGAGCGGCATGCGCGGGTGGATGCGGCCGGCCGCGTCGGCGGCCTCGGTGGTGATGATCGTGGCGGTGGCGAGCCAGGCCGCGGGGTCGTCCTCGTCGGTGACGGCCGGGTCGCGCCAGAACTCGTAGAGGCCGGCCATGGCCATGACGGAGGAGTCCTCGGGGGCGATGAAGTAGGGCTGCTTGTAGGCCTTGGCGGTGGCGGTCGCGGGCACGGACCGCCATTCGTAGAAGCCGTCCGCGGGCAGCAGGCAGCGGCGGCGGGTGAAGGCGCGGCGGAAGGCGGGCTTCTCGTGGACCGTCTCCACGCGCGCGTTGATCATGCGGGCGGCGCCGCCGGGGTCCTTGGACCAGGAGGGGACGAGGCCCCAGCGCAGGGTGCGCAGGCGGCGGTCCGGCTCGCCGGTGTCGCGGTCGGGCCGCTCCAGCACGGCCCAGACGGGGTCCGTGGGGGCGACGTTCCAGCTGGGGGCGAGCTCCTCCCGGGGCTCCAGGCGGGCCCGGAACAGGCCGGCGAGGTCCTCGGGCGCCCGTGACGAGGCGTACCGTCCGCACATGGCATCCACTGTGCCATCCCGCGGCCGGCGCCGCGGGCGCGGGGAACAAGGAGGGGTACGTGCCCGCAGCCGCCGGGGCGACCGCCCGGGCCGCTCACCGCAGGCGGCCGCCGCTTCCAGCGTAGGCCGCCGCGCCGGGTGCCGACACCGGGCGGCCGGCCCCGCCCGCCGGGCCGGCGGCCGGCGGGCGGGGCGGGCAGGCGGGCAGGCGGGTCAGGACGCGAGGGCGGTGGCGACGACCGCGCGGGCCTCCTCCTGGACGCGGGCCAGGTGGTCGGGTCCGCGGAAGGACTCGGCGTAGATCTTGTAGACGTCCTCCGTGCCCGACGGGCGCGCCGCGAACCAGGCGTTCTCGGTGGCGACCTTGATGCCGCCGATCGCGGCGCCGTTGCCGGGGGCGTGCGTGAGGACGGCGGTGACGGGTTCGCCCGCGAGGGTGTCGGCGGTGACCTGTTCGGGAGAGAGCCGCGCCAGCACCGCCTTCTCCTCGCGGTCGGCGGGCGCGTCGATGCGCGCGTACGCGGGCTCGCCGAACCGTTCCGCCAGGCCGGCGTAGCGCTCGCTGGGGGTGCGGCCGGTCACGGCGAGCATCTCGGAGGCGAGCAGGGCGAGGATGATGCCGTCCTTGTCGGTGGTCCACACCGAGCCGTCACGCCGCAGGAAGGAGGCGCCGGCGGACTCCTCGCCGCCGAAGCCGAGCGTGCCGGCGGCCAGCCCGTCCACGAACCACTTGAACCCGACGGGCACTTCGACGAGGGCGCGGCCGAGGTCGGCGGCGACCCGGTCGATCATCCCGGAGGAGACGAGGGTCTTGCCGACGGCCGCCGTGCCCGGCCAGTCGGCGCGGTGGCGGTACAGGTAGTCGATGGCGGTGGCGAGGTAGTGGTTGGGGTTCATCAGGCCGCCGTCGGGGGTGACGATGCCGTGCCGGTCGGCGTCGGCGTCGTTGCCTGTGGCGATGGCGAACCGGTCGCGGCCCTCGATCAGCGAGGCCATGGCGTACGGGGAGGAGCAGTCCATGCGGATCTTCCCGTCCCAGTCGAGCGTCATGAACCGCCAGGTGGGGTCGGTGCGCGGGTTGACGACGGTGAGGTCGAGGCGGTGCTCCTCGGCGATGCGCTGCCAGTAGGCCACGGAGGCGCCGCCGAGGGGGTCGGCGCCGATCCGGACGCCGGCGGCGCGGACCGCGTCGAGGTCGAGGACGGAGGGCAGGTCGCGGACGTACGCGCCGAGGTAGTCGTACGTCGCGGTGGTGGAGGCGGCCCGGGCGCGGGTGTAGGGCATCCGCAGGACGTCCTTCATGCCGCCGGCGATGAGCTCGTTGGCGCGTTCCTGGATCCAGCCGGTGGCGTCGGAGCCGGCCGGGCCGCCGTGGGGCGGGTTGTACTTGAAGCCGCCGTCGGCGGGCGGGTTGTGGGAGGGGGTGACGACGACGCCGTCGGCGAGGCCGGAGGTCCGGCCGCGGTTGTGGGTGAGGACGGCGTGCGAGACGGCGGGCGTCGGGGTGTAGCCGTCGGCGGGGTCGACGAGGACGGTGACGCCGTTGGCGGCGAAGACCTCCAGGGCCGTCGCCCGGGCGGGTTCGGAGAGGGCGTGGGTGTCGGCGCCGAGGAAGAGCGGGCCGTCGGTGCCCTGGCCGGCCCGGTACTCGCAGATCGCCTGGCTGGTGGCGGCGATGTGGTCCTCGTTGAAGGCGGTCGCCAGGGAGGACCCGCGGTGCCCGGAGGTGCCGAAGGCGACGCGCTGCGCGGGGTCCGCGGGGTCGGGGTGCAGGGTGTAGTACGCGGTGACGAGCCGGGCGACGTCGATCAGGTCGTCCGGGCCCGCCAGCTGCCCTGCTCGTTCGTTCGGCATGCGCCGGCTCCTCCGTACTGGTCCAACGGGAACAACACGGGCCATTGTCGCGTCGGCGGCGCGCGGCCGCACAGGCGCCCCCCGGCCTTCCTGCGTCACATGGGGCCGCGCTCCGCCGCGAGGGCGATGGAGCGGACCCAGGGGAGGTCGGCGAGCGCCTCGATGCCGTGCCGGGAGAGGGTCGCGGTGAGGTCGGTGCGGCCGACGGCCCCTTCGATGTCGAAGGCGAGGAGCCGTTCGCGCTGGTCCGCCGTGGGCGGTGAGCCGAGGCGGACGAGGACGTCGAGGTCGCGGGCGTGCGCGTCGCGGTCCTCCTCGTCGACCGCCCGGGCGAGTGCCGCGTCGAGTTTGCCGTAGTCCACGCCGTCCGCCTCCGCCGTCCTCGCAGGTGCCGGGAAATGCCGGGCGGCCCGCGGTCGGGGCCGGGGGCCGCCTCCAGGGTCGTCCCGTCCCGTACGGCCCGCACGGCGGGGCGGGCCGTACGGGCGGGCGGGGTAGGCGGGGCCGGCTGCTCCGCCTACTCGACGACGAGCTCGACGGGGATGTTGCCGCGGGTGGCCTTGGAGTAGGGGCAGACCTCGTGGGCCTGCTTGACGAGCAGGGCGCCGGTCTCGCCGGCCAGCGACTCGGGCAGTTCGATGCGCAGGGTGACGGCAAGGCCGAAGCCGGTGGCGTCCTTGCCGATGGAGGTCTCCGCGGTGACGGACACCTCGCCGGTGTCGACCTTGGCCTGTCGGCCGACGAGGCCGAGCGCGCTGGCGAAGCACGCCGCGTAGCCGGCGGCGAAGAGCTGCTCGGGGTTGGTGCCCTGGCCGTTGCCGCCGAGCGCCGGGGGCATGGCGAGCGCGAGGTCGATCTGGCCGTCCGAGCTGACGGTGCGGCCCTCGCGGCCGTTGGCGGTGGCGACGGCGGTGTACAGCGCGTCCATCGGGGGTCCTCTCGCGGTGGTGGTCCGGGCGGCCGGTGCGCCGCCTGGCGAGAACCAACTAGAGCACACAATTCAGTTGTGCACAACTCAATCGCTTGCCGCTGGCTTCCGGGCTACACTGGCCGGCATGACCGAGCAGCCCACCGACACCCCCCGCGACGAGGACTTCCTCCGCCTCGACAACCAGATCTGCTTCGCGCTGAACGCGGCGAGCCGCGCCTTCGGGGGCGTCTACCGGGTGGCTCTGAAGGACCTCGGCCTGACCTACCCGCAGTACCTGGTGATGCTCGTGCTGTGGGAGGACGGCACGACCCCCGTCAAACAGCTCGGCGCCCGCCTCCGGCTGGACTCGGGCACCCTCTCCCCGCTCCTGAAGCGGCTGGAGGCGGCCGGGCTGGTCCGCCGCGAGCGCAGCACCGAGGACGAGCGCTCCGTACACGCCGTCCTCACCGAGGCGGGCACCGGGCTGCGCGCCCGAGCGGCGGAGATCCCGCGGCGCATCGCCGCCGCCACCGGCTGCGACCTCGCCGAGATCCGCGACCTCCAGACGCGCCTGAACCGCCTGACCACCGCCCTCGACGCCGCCGCCGCACAGGTCTGACGGAGCTCCGGCGCACCGCGGCCCCGACGGCGTAGATTCGGCGGCATGGTGCACGTACTGGGCAGCAGGGTCCTGTTGACCCCCACGGATCCGGAGCGCTCGCGCGCCTTCTACGGCGGAGTGCTGGGGCTGGCGGTCTACCGCGAGTTCGGCACGGGGGCCGACCGGGGCACCGTGTACTTCCTCGGCGGCGGCTTCCTGGAGGTGTCCGGCCGGTCGGCCGCGCCTGCGACGCCCGGCCTGCGGCTGTGGCTCCAGGTCGCCGACGTGCAGGCCGCGTACGAGGAGTTGCGGGAGCGGGGCGCCGAGGTGCTGCGGCAGCCCGTGCGGGAACCGTGGGGGCTGGTCGAGATGTGGATCGCCGACCCGGACGGGGTCCGGATCGCGATCGTCGAGGTGCCCGAGGACCACCCGCTGCGCTACCGGCCATAGCCCCGGCGCACCTTGCCGTGCCGCCCCCGGTGAACGCCCCCGGGTGCCGAACGCCGGCGGGCGGGCCGCCCTGGAGCCGTCGCAGCCGCCACCCGGGCCGCTCGGCGCGGCGGGCGCCCGCGCCGCGGTCGGCGGCGGCTCCGGCGCGGCAGCCGTGCTGTTCCGCCGGGGGCGGAACACCACCCGGACCGGGCTCGGCGTTCCCTACAGTCCGGTCCCATGACGAGGATCACGACGCATACCGTC
Organism: Streptomyces sp. WAC05292; assembly: GCF_003949955.1. Classification (NCBI taxonomy): domain Bacteria; kingdom Bacillati; phylum Actinomycetota; class Actinomycetes; order Kitasatosporales; family Streptomycetaceae; genus Streptomyces; species Streptomyces sp. WAC05292. The sequence goes on along the minus strand of NZ_RPSE01000140.1, from coordinate 1,168 downwards.
GAGTACCCGGCCGACGGCCTGACGATGGTCGGGCACCTCGCGCTGCCGGCCGGTGACGACCGCCGGCCCGCCGTGCTGCTCGGGCCGGAGGGCATGGGGCTCGGCGACGTCGAGCGCCGCCGGGCCGACGCCCTCGCCGAGCTGGGCTACGTGGCGCTGGCCTTCGACCTCCACGGCGGCCGCTACCTGGGGGACCCCGGGCAGATGCTGGCCCGTTGCATGCCGCTGCTCGCCGATCCCGACCGGATGCGGGGAATCGGCGGTGCGGCGCTCGACGTGTTGCGCGCCCACCCGCGGACCGACCCGGACCGCATCGCCGCCGTCGGCTACGGCACCGGGGGCGCCGTCGGGCTGGAGCTCGGGCGCGGCGGCGCCGACCTGCGCGCGATCGGGACGGTCAACGCACTGACCACGGGCCGACCGGGCGAGACGGCGCGCATCCGCTGCCCGGTGTGGGCCGGTGTCGGGTCGGAGGACCCGATCATGCCGCCCGCGCAACGCGACGCCTTCACCGCGGAGATGCGGGAGGCGGGGGTGGACTGGCGCCTCACGGTCTACGGCGGGGCCTTGCACGCCTTCCACCACCCGCCGGTCGACCACCCCGTGGTCCCCGGCGTCGGATTCCACCCGGCGCACGCGCGGCGCGCGTGGCGCGACGTCGTCGACCTGCTCGCCGAGTGCCTGCCCGTGACCGGGGGCCGGCGGGCATGATTGGGGCAGGCCGTGCCGCTTCCGCGCGCCCGCCGCCGTCAGCGGCGGGCGGGCGGGGCGGTGTTGGTGGCGTCGACGGCGTGGCGCAGGCCCCTCGCGAGGACGGCCGCGTCGTCCACGCCCCAGAAGTGGGTGTAGAAGAGGCGGGGTTCGTCCATCAGGCCGTGGTTGTGCAGCTCGATGACGGACAGGCCGCCGCGGCGCAGGGCCGGGAGGACGTGGTGGACCTCCTCGGCGGTCATCACGAAGTCGCCGTTCACGGCGGCCCGCCCACCGCCGAGGGGCTGGAAGGCGAGGACGGTGGCCATGCCGGTGGCAGCGGGCACGATGCGGTGCTCGTCGGTGACGGTCTCGCGGCGGCCGAAGGTGTACTTGTAGATGCCGCCGTCGTTGGTGCCGACGGCCCCGAGCGCGGCGTCCATGGCGGCGGTGTCCAGGTCGAGGGGCGGCGCGGCGG
>NZ_RPSE01000013.1:0-46936 GCF_003949955.1 Streptomyces sp. WAC05292 | reverse complement strand
CCCCGGAGCGGGTCCTCGACCGGATGAAGGCGTTCGACACCGGCTCGCGCACCAGCTGACCGGCCGGCCCCCCGGCCGCCGGCGGGGGCGGCGCCCGGAGGGCCGGCCGGTCAGCTGGTGCGCGAGCCGGTGTCGAACGCCTTCATCCGGTCGAGGACCCGCTCCGGGGTGGGGCGCCTCATCTCGTCGACGAGGCGGCCGTCGCAGAGGAACACCACGCGGTCGGCGTGGCCGGCGGCACCCGGGTCGTGCGTGACCATGACGACGGTCTGGCCCAGGTCGCGCACCGAGTCGCGCAGGAAGCCGAGGACCGCGGCCCCGGACCGGGAGTCGAGGTTGCCGGTGGGCTCGTCGGCGAAGACGATCGCGGGGCGGGAGGCGAGCGCGCGGGCCACGGCGACGCGCTGCTGCTGCCCGCCCGAAAGCTGGGCGGGCCGGTGGCCGAGGCGCCCGGAGAGGCCGACCATGGACACCACCCGGTCCAGCCACTCGCGGTCGGGGCGGCTGCCGGCGATCGCCGAGGGCAGGGTGATGTTCTCCAGGGCGGTCAGCGTCGGCAGCAGGTTGAAGGCCTGGAAGACGAAGCCGATGCGGTCTCGGCGCAGCCGGGTCAGCTCCCGGTCGTCCAGGGTGCCGAGTTCGGTGGTGCCGATGCGGACGGATCCGGAGGTGGGGGTGTCGAGGCCGGCGGCGCAGTGCAGGAGGGTGGACTTGCCGCAGCCGGAGGGGCCCATGACGGCCGTGAACTCGCCCTGCCGGAAGGTGATGCTCACGTCGTCGAGGGCGGTGACGCGGGCGTCGCCGGTGCCGTGGACCTTCGTCAGGCCGGAGGCGGAGGCGGCGGCGTCGCGGGTGGCGGCCGCGGTGTGCGGGGCGAAGGGGTCGGCGGTCACGGGGGGCTCCTCCTCGGGTGCTTGCGTTGCTCTCCGAAGGGTTCCGCGGCCGCGTATCGGCTCCTGGTCGGCGGTGTATCGGTGCGCGCTCCGCTTCGTCGCGGTCGTGCAGCAGCGCCGGCGGGCGGAGGCTCAGGCGGGCAGGCGGAGGGTGGCGACCGCGCCGCCGTCCGGGGCGTTGCCGAAGCGGAGTTCGGCGCCGAGGAGGCGGGCCTGGCCCGCGGCGATGGTCAGGCCGAGGCCGTGGCCGCCGCCGCGCTCCGCGGAGCCGGTGTGGAACCGGCGGGGGCCGTGGAGCAGCAGGTCGGCCGGGAAGCCGGGTCCGTGGTCGCGTACGACGACGGTGCGGTCCGTGACGGTGACCCGGACCGGGGCGGCGCCGTGGCGGTGGGCGTTGGCGACGAGGTTGGCGACGATCCGCTCCAGGCGGCGCGGATCGGTCTCCACGGCGGGCTCCGGTACCGCGGTGTCGGCTCCGGCGTCCCGCCCGGGCCCGGGCCCGCAAGGCGTGACCTCGGTGTCGAGCCCCGTCCGGGCGACGGCCTCGGCGACGACGGCGGCGAGCGGTACCCGGACGCAGACGGGGCGTTCGGCGCCCGCGTCGAGGCGGGAGATCTCCAGGAGGTCCTCGACGAGGCCGCGCAGGTCCCGCACCCGGGCGCGCAGCAGGTCCTCCGTCTCGCCCGGCGGCAGCAGGTCGGCGGCCGCCAGCAGTCCCCCGACGGGGGTGCGCAGCTCGTGGGCGACGTCGGCGGTGAACTGCCGCTCGGTGCGCAGGCGCCGGGCGAGGCTGTCGGCCATGAGGTCGACGGTGGCGGCGATCTCGGCGACCTCGTCCCGCCCCTTGGCGGGCCCGGTCCGTGCGTCGAGGTCGCCGGCGGAGATGCGGGCCGCCGTCGCGGAGACCCGCCGCAGCCGGCGGGCCACGAGCCCCGCCCCGTAGAAGGCGAGGGGCGTGGCGGCGGCGAGCGCGGCGAGGGAGGCCGCCGTCATCGTCGCGTCGAGCCGTCGCAGGGTGTGGAGTTCGCCGCTCATGTTGACCTGGACGGCGAGGACGGGGCTGCCGGGGCCGCCGGTGCGCTGGGCGGCCCACATGCTCGGGCCGACGTTGCCGTCGGTGCGCGGGTCGTAGGCGGTGTGCCGCGCCCCGTCGGCGGGGTCGCGGAGGGAGGCGGGCAGGTCGGGCGGGGCGACCCGGGCGTCTTCCGTGAGGGCTCCCGTGCGCCGGTGGACGTCGGCGGCGGCGTACACGGCGTTGAACGCCCGGGCGCGGGCGCGGTCGTGGATGTCGTGCGCGGTCCACACGTGGACGAGGACCCCGACCGCGGCGGCGACCAGCGCGGCCGTGGCGGCGGCGAGCGCGGCGATCTTCCACCGCAGGGAGGTCCTGCCCGGCCCGGGCCGGCGGTTCGCGGACACCGCGCTCAGCGCCTGAGCTTGTAGCCGAAGCCGCGGACCGTCTCGATGCGGTCCTTGCCGAGCTTGCGGCGCAGCCGCTGCACGCAGAGGTCCACGACGCGGCTGTCGCCGTCCCAGCCGTAGTCCCAGACGTCGCGCAGCAGGGTGTGCCGCTCCAGGACGACGCCGGGGTGGGCGGCGAACTCCAGGAGCAGTCTCAGCTCGGTCGGGGTGAGGGCGACGGGGGCGCCCGCGAGGGTGACCTCCATGCCGGCGGTGTCGATGGCGAGGTCGCCGAAGGCCAGGACGTCCTGCGCGGCCGGCACCGATCCGGGGGCCGGGTCCGCGGAGGCGGGCGTGCCCGCCGGGACGGGCGGGTAGGTCGCGCGCCGCAGGAGGGAGCGGATGCGGGCGACGAGAACGTACGTCTCGACGGGCTTGACGACGTAGTCGTCGGCGCCGGCCTCCAGGCCGGCCACGACGTCGAGCCCGTCGCCGCGCGCCGACATCATCAGGACGGGCACGAGGCTGGTCTCGCGGATGCGGCGGCACAGGCCGATGCCGTCCAGGCCGGGCAGCATCACGTCCAGGACGAGCACGTCGAAGGGGTCGGCGCGGAAGAGTTCGAGCCCGGCGAGGCCGTCGGCGGCGGCCTGCACCCGGTAGCCGTAGCGTTCCAGGGCGAGGGCGAAGGAGCGGCGCATCAGCTCGTCGTCCTCCACCAGCAGCACGCGGACGGCGGGCTCGCGGGCCCCGGCCGGGTCCCCGGCCCGTGCCCCGCCGGGAACGATACGGCAGGTCCCGCGCCGGACCGGCCGTCGGCGGGACCCGCGGGCCGGCGGATGGACGACCGAGCGGTGTCCGATACGCGGCTGATACACGGCCGCGGCCGCCCGGCCGGGCGCGGGGTGCCGCGCGGAGGCGCCGTGCGGTGCCTGCGCGGCCGGACGGTGTCGGGGACGGGCGGCCGGTCGCCCGCGGCCGGCCGGCCGTCGGCGGCCCTCCTTCGGAGTGCGCCGGTCCTCAGCGGACGTGCGCGGCGACCTCCGCGTGGACCGCGGCGTCGCGGTGCAGGTCGGTGTGGCCGAGGCAGGCCGTCGTCCGGTTCTCCGCCCCGTCCAGGGCGACGGTGGAGGCGGGCAGGACGAAGACGTCGCACGGCGAGGCCCATGTCGCGTAGCGGGTCGCGCCGGGCGTCTCGTCCCCGGTGTTGAGCGCCTGGAGGAACGCGGAGCCGGGGCGCATCTCGGTGCAGGCGGGGCCTGCGCACAGGCGGGCGGCGTCGGTGCCGTGGTTGGGGCCGGCGAGGGAGACCCAGGCGTCCACCTTGGCGGTGCCGCCGAGGTTCCTCAGGTAGTGCCGGGAGGAGAGGGACCCCATGGAGTGGGCGACCAGGTCGACGCGGGCGGCTCCCGTCGCGGCGAGGACCCGGTCGACCTCGTCGGCGAGGGCGGCGGCGGTCGCGGCGTTGGACTGGCCGGACGGGTACGTCCACTGGTGGAGCCGGTCGGCCGGCCAGCCCGCGGCCCGGAACCGGCCCGCCATGGTGTCCCATGTCGAGCCGCTGCTGTTCCAGCCGTGGACGAAGACGACCGGATCGGGAGCGTCGGTGGGCGCGGCGGACGCCTGATGCGGGAGGAGGAGGGCGGCGAGGCCCAGGGCGAGGGCGGGCGCGGAGCGCCGGCAGCGGGAGTTCACGGCCCCGGTTGTAGCGGTCCCGCTCCGCCCGCTGCCCCGCTGCGGGCGGCCCGGCCACCCGCACGGCCGACAGGTTCACCCCATGGGGTCATGCCGGGCCGGCGGCAGGCGGCAACGGGGAGGGGCTGCGGGCCGGTTAGGGTCGGGGGAACCCGATCGAGGAGGTTGGAGATGGCGGAGCCGGGCAACCCGGTCGTGCTCGCGCAGACCACGGTGGACGACGAGAGCACCGCGTACGAGCTGGGGCGGGCCGCGGTCGAGGCGCGGCTGGCGGCCGGGGTGGACGTGGAGGCGCGGATGACGTCCTTCTACTGGTGGCAGGGGAAGGTGCGGCACGAGCGCGAGTACCGGCTGACGTTCAAGACGGTGCAGGACCGGGTGGGGGCGCTGGAGGCGTGGGTGCACGGGCGGCACCCGTACGAGGTGCCGCAGTGGATCGTGCTGCCCGTGTCGGAGGCCGCGGAGGCGTACCTGGCGTGGGCGCAGGCGGAGACCCGCGGCGCGTGACGCGCGGCGCGGCGCCCCGAGGACGCGGCGAGGCGCGGTGCCGGACGGCGTGGGTCAGCCCGGATCCGGTGGAGACGGCCTAGCCTCGACGGCATGCTGGGACTTCCCGACCACGTCCGCACGTGCCTGTTCGACCTGGACGGCGTGCTCACCCGGACCGCCAAGGTCCACGCCGCAGCCTGGAAGCAGATGTTCGACGACTACCTGCGCCGGCGGGCCGGGCACGCGGGCTCGTCGTTCGTCGCGTTCGACGCCGTGCGGGACTACGACGAGTACGTGGACGGCCGCCCCCGCGAGGACGGCGTGCGCACCTTCCTCGCCTCCCGCGGCGTCACCCTCCCCGAGGGCGCCGCGGACGACGGCCCCGACCGGGAGACCGTCCACGGGCTGGGCACCCGCAAGAACGAGCTGGTGCTGCGGATGATCCGCGAGCAGGGGGTGGAGGCGTACGAGGGCTCGGTCGCGTACGTGCGCGCCGCCAAGGACGCCGGGCTGCACCGGGCCGTCGTCTCCTCCAGCGCCAACTGCCGCGACGTCCTGGCCGCGGCGGGCATCGCGGACCTGTTCGAGGAGCGCGTGGACGGGCTGACCATCGCCGAGCAGCACCTGCGCGGAAAGCCGGCCGCCGACAGCTACCTGGCCGCGGCCCGCCTGTTCGGGGTGGCACCCGAGGAGGCGGCCGTCTTCGAGGACGCGCTGGCGGGCGTGGCGGCGGGCAGGGCGGGCGGCTTCGGGTTCGTCGTGGGCGTGGACCGCGCCGGGCAGGCGGGCGCGCTGCGCGACCACGGCGCCGATGTCGTGGTGGGCGACCTCTCCGAACTCCTGGACCGCGGATGATCACGCACACGTGCTTCGCCACGGAGCCCTGGCTGCTCCGGGAGACCGCCCTCGACCTGAACGTCCTCGCGCAGAGCGAGTCCGTCTTCGCCCTGTCCAACGGCCACCTCGGCTGGCGCGGAAACCTCGACGAAGGCGAACCGCACGGCCTGCCGGGCTCCTACCTGAACGGCGTGCACGAGACGCACCCCCTCCCCTACGCGGAGGCGGGCTACGGCTATCCGGAGTCCGGGCAGACCGCCATCAACGTCACCGACGGCAAGGTCATCCGGCTCCTCGTCGACGACCACCCCTTCGACCTGCGGTACGGCCGACTCGCCTTCCACGAGCGGGTCCTGGACTTCCGCACGGGGGTGCTCAGCCGCACCGCGGAATGGACCACGCCCTCGGGCCGGACCGTGCGCCTGACCTCCCACCGGCTGGTCTCCCTGGCGCAGCGCGCCGTCGCCGCGATCTCCTACACCGTCGAGGCCGTCGACGGGCCGGCCGGCATCGCCGTGCAGTCCGAGCTCGTCGCCAACGAGCAGCTGCCCGCCGCCTCGGGGGACCCGCGGGTGGCGGCGGTCATCGACTCGCCGCTCGTTCCCGAGGAGCACCACGCGCACGGCACGCGGCTGCGCCTGGTGCACTGCACCGGCAGCAGCCGCCAGCGGGTGGCGGTCGCCGCCGACCACCTGGTGGAGGGTCCCGCGGGGACGAGTTGGGCGGCGGAGAGCGAACCGGACGTGGCCCGGCTGACCGTCACCGCGAACCTGGCGCCGGGCGAGCGGCTGTCGCTGGTCAAGTTCGTCTCGTACGGGTGGTCCGCGCAGCGGTCGCTGCCCGCGCTGCGCGACCAGGTGGAGGGCGGCCTCGCGGCGGCCCGCAGCACCGGCTGGCAGGGCCTGCTGGAAGGGCAGCGGGCCTGCCTGGACGAGTTCTGGGCCGACGGAGACGTCGAGGTGGAGGGGGACGCGCAGGTCCAGCAGGCGGTGCGGTTCGCCCTGTTCCACCTCTTCCAGGCCGCCGCCCGTGCCGAGGAGCGGGCCATTCCGGCGAAGGGGCTCACCGGGACGGGCTACGACGGGCACGCCTTCTGGGACACCGAGTCGTTCGTGCTGCCGGTGCTCACGCACACCGCTCCGGACACCGTGGCGCCCGTCCTGCGGTGGCGGCACACCACGCTGCCGAGTGCGCTTCAGCGGGCCCGCCAACTGGGCCTTGCAGGGGCTGCGTTCCCCTGGCGGACCATCAACGGCGCCGAGTGCTCCGCGTACTGGCCCGCCGGCACGGTCGCCTTCCACGTGAACGCCGCCATCGCGGCGGCCGCCGAACGGTACGTGTTCGCCACGGGCGACCACGGCTTCCACCGCGGCCCCGGCCTCGACCTCCTGGTGCACACGGCGCGGCTGTGGCGCTCCCTGGGCCACTGCGACGCCGACGGCGCCTTCCACATCGACGGCGTCACCGGCCCGGACGAGTACAGCGCCGTGGCCCGCGACAACCTCTACACGAACGTGATGGCCCGGCGGAACCTGCTGGCCGCGGCGGACGCGGTCGCCCTGCACCCGGACCGCGCCGCCGAGCTGGCCGTCGGCGCCGCCGAGGCCGCGGACTGGCGGGACACCGCCGCCCGGATCGCGATCCCGTACAACAGCCGCCTGGGAGTGCACGAGCAGGCCGCCGGTTTCACCGACCAGCAGCCGTGGGACTTCGAGGGCACCGCGCAGGAGCAGTACCCGCTGCTGCTGCACTTCCCCTACTTCGACCTGTACCGCAAGCAGGTCGTCAAGCAGGCCGACCTGGTGCTGGCGATGCTGGCCTGCCCGGACGAGTTCACCGACGGGGAGAAGGCGCGCAACTTCGCCTACTACGAGGCGCTGACCGTCCGGGACTCCTCGCTGTCCGCCTGCTGCCAGGCAGCCCTCGCCGCCGAGACCGGCCACCTGGACCTGGCCTGGGCGTACACCCGGGAGGCGGCGCTGATGGACCTGAACGACCTGGAGCACAACACCCGCGACGGCCTCCACATGGCGTCGCTGGCCGGGACGTGGATCGCTCTTGTGCAGGGCCTGGGCGGACTGCGGCGGCGCTACGGCGCCGCCCCCGCCGTCCCGCCGCGGGGCGGGGGCGGGCCCGGTGACGCGGCGGAGGCGGAGGCGCCCGTGCGGTTCGCGCCGCGCCTGCCGTCGACGCTGACCCGGCTCGCCTTCAACGTCCGCGTCAGGGACCGGCGGCTGCGCGTCGAGATCCGCCGCGACGCGGCACGGTACACGCTGCTGGAGGGGGCGCCGCTGCCGGTGCTGCACCACGGCACGACCACGGTCCTGGACCCGGAGACCCCGGCGGAACTCCCCGTACCGCCCGCACCCGACGCGGTCGAGCCGTCCCAGCCGAAGGGCCGCGCCCCCCTGACGTGACGGCATGGGGGTGCGGTGCCCCCGCGGGGCGGGGCCGCGTACAGTCCTGCCCGTGCCCGAACTGGAACTGCTCCGCGCGGACCACGCCCCCGCGCTCCTGGCCTTCGAGCGGGAGAACCGGTCGTACTTCGCCGCCTGCGTCCCGGACCGGGGTGACGGCTACTTCGCCCGGTTCGACGAGCGGCACCGCGGCCTGCTCGCCGAACAGGCCGCCGGGACCTGCCTGTTCCACGTCCTCGTCGACGCGGGAGGCGAGGTGCTGGGCCGTTTCAACCTGGTCGACGTGGCCGACGGCACGGCCGAGCTCGGCTACCGGGTCGCGGAGCGCGCCGCGGGCCACGGGCTCGCCACCGCCGCCGTCCGCGAACTGTGCGGCCTGGCGGCCGGCAGGTACGGGCTGACGGCCCTGCGGGCCGCCACGACCCTCGACAACGCGGCGTCCCGGGCCGTGCTGGCCCGTACGGGGTTCGTCCCCGCCGGGGAGATCCTCCTCGCCGACCGCCCCGGCCTGGCGTACGTGCGCCCCCTGTCCTGATCCCGCCGCTCCTGCGGTGTCACGTTTCGCGCTGCTGCACGGTCCGTACCGGCAGGAGCGGAAAGGAAGGGATCGCCGGATGAAGACCGTGATCGTGTGCGTCTCCGTGTCGCACGGCAACACCCGCCGGGTCGCCGACACCATCGCCGGGGTGCTCGGCGCACGGGTCGTGTCCCCCGAGGACGCAGACCCGGCCGAACTGGCCGCCGCCGACCTCGTCGGGTTCGGCTCCGGCGTCTTCCACGGCAGGATGCACCGCCGTCTGACCGGGTTCGCGGGCCGGCTGCCCGTCGCCTGCCGGGGCCGGGCGTTCGTGTTCGCGACCAGCGGGCTCCCCGGGTTCCCGCCGGCCCCGTTCACCCGTCCGCTGGTGCGGCTCCTCGAAGGGAAGGGCTTCGAGGTGGAGGGGGCCTTCTCCTGCCGGGCGTTCGACACCTGGGGGCCGTTCCGGCTGGTGGGCGGCATCCGGCGGAACCGGCCGGGCCCGGACGACCTGGCGGCGGCGCGGGCCTTCGCCGAACGGCTCCGCGCCGGACGGCCCGGCGGGGCGTGAGGCGCCGCCCGCGGGCGGCGTGGCGGGGCGGGATGCGGGGCAGGGATGGCAGGCGACCCGTATCCGTGTGCCCGGCACGTTCCGTGAGGAGATTCCGTTGAGCGTCCCCGCCCCCGCGCCCGCGTCCGGAGGGGCCGCCCTGGAGGGCCTCCTCGCCGACGCGCACGCCGCGCTGCCCGACATCGTCGCCCTGCGCAGGCGCATCCACCGCTTCCCCGAGCTGGGCACCCATCTGCCGCGTACGCAGCGGGCCGTCCTGGAGGCGCTGGAAGGGCTCGGGCTGGAGGCGGCGACCGGCACCCGGCTGAGCTCCGTCACCGCCACCCTGGAGGGCGCTCTGCCCGGCCCGGCGGTGCTGCTGCGCGCCGACATGGACGCCCTGCCGCTGGAGGAGGGCACCGGCCTGGAGTTCGCCTCCCGGGTGCCGGGCGCCATGCACGCCTGCGGGCACGACACGCACACCGCGATGCTCGTCGGCGCCGCCCGGCTGCTCGCCGCCCGCCGCGGACTGCTGGCCGGCCGGGTCGTCTTCATGTTCCAGCCGGGCGAGGAGTCCGGCGGCGGCGCCCGCCACATGATCGACGAGGGGGTGCTGGAGACCGCCGGCGGGGCGGGGGTGGCGGCCGCGTTCGCACTGCACGTCACGACCCGCTTCGACAGCGGCACCCTGCACCTGCGGTCCGGCCCCACCTTCGCCGCCTCCGACCGGCTGCACGTGACCGTCCGCGGGCGCGGCGGGCACGCCTCGTCCCCCCACCGGGCGCTCGATCCGGTGCCGGTCGCCTGCGAGATCGTGCAGGCGCTCCAGTCGATGGTGACCCGGACCGTCGACGTCTTCGATCCTGCGGTGGTCACGGTCGCCTCCATCCACGCCGGCACGACGTCGAACGTCATCCCCGAGACGGCCGAGATCCGCGGCACGTTCCGGACGCTCTCCCCCGCCGCCCGGCAGCGGGTCCGCGAGGGCATCCGGAGGGTCGCGCGGCATGTGGCCGCCGCCCACGGGGCCGAGGCCGACGTGGATCTGGAGGAGGGCTACCCGCCCGTCGTGAACGACGCCGAGCGCACGGCCGCCCTGTACGACACGGCGGTCGCGCTGCTCGGCGAGGACCGGGTCGGGCGGCTGCCCGCGCCGTTCATGGGCGCCGAGGACTTCAGCTACATCCTGCGGGAGGTGCCCGGTTCGATGGCGTTCCTGGGGGCCCGCCCGCCCGGGGTCCCGCCGGAGGAGGCCGCGGACCTGCACTCCAACCTCGCCGTGTTCGACGAGGACGCCCTCGCCGCCGGCGCCGCCGTCTACGCGGCCGCGGCGCTGCGGGCAGGGCCGGCGCCCGCCGGGAGCGGGTGAGCGGCCGCCCGGCGGCGGAGCCACCCGTTCGGGTGTTGCGGGGTGCCGCCCGGCCCGGACGGGACCAGGCTGGGGCCATGCCCGCCAGACTGGTCGTCTACCCGCCCGACGAGAACGGCTGGCGCCGGGTGCGGTACGACGGCGTCGCCATCGGGGTGGCCCACCGCCCGGCCGACATCCGCGTCTTCCTCGCCGCGGCCGGCCTGGAGAACGCCGACGACGCCGACCTCACCGACCCCGCGTTCGTGGAGTGGCGCGGCGGCGGCCCCGAGGAGTGGCAGCCCCGCCCGTGACTCCCGGCCGGTGCGCTCCGGCCCCGAAAGCTCCTCCTCCCCCTCGGCGCAGACGCCGCCGCCCGGGCCCGTTTGCCGCCCTGCCTGCGGGTAGGCGGGGGAGACACGCCCGGCGGAGGCCGGTTGCGACTGAGGAGGAGCCATGCGGAGAAGCATTTTCGCGGCATGCGCCTGCACGATCGCCGTGGTCGGGCTCGGCGCGGTCCCGGGCACGTCGTCCGCGGCGGTCAGCGGCCAGGACGTGACGTTCATGAACAGCGCCCACCAGGGCAACATGGCGGAGATCGCGGCGGGCGCGGACGCGCAGCGGCACGGGGGCTCGTCCTGCGTGAAGGAGGTCGGCGCGATGCTCGTGCGCGACCACGAGAAGCTGGACGCGGCGCTGTCCGACCTGGCGGAGAAGGAGGGCGTCACCCTGGCGGCCGGCGTCACGCCTGAGCAGGAGGCCGAGCTGAAGAGCCTGCAGTCGAAGGCGGGCGGCGGCTATGACAAGGCCTGGCTGGCGGCGCAGGAGAACGCCCACAAGAAGACGCTCCTCGTCATCGATGCGGAGATCCGGCGCGGCCAGGACCCGGACGTGCAGGCCGCGGCGCGCGAGGCCCGCCCGGTGGTGTCCGCGCACCTCGACATGGTCCGGGGCGGCCAGTGCCACCACGGCTGAGGGCGGCGGGGTCAGCCGGCCGCCCGGGCGGGGGTGCGGGCGAGCGGGGTGAGGGCGGCGTACTCGAGGGGGGCGGAGGGGTCGATCGAGACGTCGAGCGGGGCCGGTTCGGCCCCGGAGCGCACCAGCAGGCCGCCGACGGCGGCGATCATCGCGCCGTTGTCGGTGCACAGCGTCATCGGGGGGACGCGCAGTTCGACGCCGGCCGAGGCGCACCGCCGCTCGGCCAGGGCGCGCACCCGGGAGTTGGCGGCGACGCCGCCGACCACGACCAGCGTGCGGACGCCGTGCGCCGCGCAGGCGGCCAGGGCCTTGCGGGTGAGCACGTCGGCGACGGCCTCCTGGAGGGCGGCCGCCCCGTCGGCGACGGGCACCCGCACGCCGCGGGCGCGGTGGTCCTCGACCCAGCGGGCGGCGGCCGTCTTCAGCCCGGAGAACGAGAAGGCGTACGGGTCGTCGCCGGGGCGGGTCAGCGGCCGCGGGAAGGCCACGGCCCGCGGATCGCCGTCCCGGGCGGCCCGGTCGACGGCGGGGCCGCCCGGGTAGGGGAGGCCGAGGATGCGGGCGACCTTGTCGAAGCACTCCCCGGCCGCGTCGTCGAGGGTGTCGCCGAGGTGCAGGATCGGCTCGCGGACGAGGTCGCGCACGAGGAGCAGCGTGGTGTGGCCGCCCGAGACGATCAGTACGACGGACGGGCGGGGCAGCGGTCCGTGGACGAGGGTGTCGGCGGCGACGTGCCCGGCGAGGTGGTGGACGCCGTAGAGGGGGACGCCGGCCGCGTACGCCAGGGTCTTGGCTCCGGCGAGGCCCACCTGGAGGGCGCCGGACAGGCCGGGGCCGGTGGTGACGGCCACGGCGTCGATCTGCCCGAGGCGCAGCCCGGCCCGGTCGAGGGCCTCGCGCACCACGGGGTTGAAGGCCTGGAGGTGGGCGCGCGCGGCGATCTCGGGTACGACGCCGCCGAACCGCGCGTGCTCGTCCATGCTGGACGCGACGACGTGCGCCAGCAGCTCGCCGTCGCGCACGATGCCCGCGCCGGTCTCGTCGCACGACGACTCGATCCCCAGTACCACCGGTCCGCCCACCACGGGCCCCTTTCTGCATGTATCTCGCAGTTGCAATATATGTGCAATCCGGTGGGGGGTCCGCAGGGATGACGATCTCCGACGCCGTGTACCTGGCCATGGGGGTCGGCGCGCTCGGCGCGGCCGTGGTGCCGCGGCTCGTCTTCCGGCGGCCGCTGTCCATGCCGATGGTGTTCATGGCGGCGGGCCTGCTGGTGGGACTGCTGCCGCTGCCCGTGCCCGTGGTGGACCCCGTCCGGGACCGGCTGTGGGTGGAGCACGCGACCGAGCTGTGCGTCATCGTCTCCCTCATGGGTGCGGGCCTCGCCCTGAACCGGCCGGTCGGGCTGCGGCGCTGGGCGGGGCCGTGGCGGCTCGTCGGGATCGCCCTGCCGCTGACCGTCGCCGCGGTCTGCGCGGTCGCCGCCCCCCTGCTCGGGTGGCCGCTCGCCGCGGCACTGCTCCTGGCCGCGGTCCTCGCGCCGACCGACCCGGTGCTCGCCGCGGAGGTGCGCGTCGGGGAGCCGACCGACGAGGAGGACGACGAGGACGAGGTGCGGTTCTCGCTGACCGGGGAGGCCGGACTGAACGACGGGCTCGCCTTCCCCTTCGTCCTCGCCGCTCTGGCGCTCGCCTCCGCCGGCGGCGGCGCCGGCTGGATCGGGCGGTGGGTCCTCGTCGACGTGCTCGCCATGACCGCCGTCGGCACGGCGGTCGGCGCGGTGACGGGGCGGCTGCTGGGGTTGATGTTCTTCCGGGCGCGGCCGTCGGCGCTGCGGCTCTCCGAGCACATGGAGGGCTTCGTCGCGCTCGGGGCCACCTTCGTGGCGTACGGGGCGGCCGAGCTGCTCCACGGCTACGGCTTCCTCGCCGTCTTCGTCACCGCCTGCACGATCCGGGCCGCGGAGCGCAGCCACGGCTACCACAAGGTGCTGCACGAGTTCACCGAGCAGGTCGAGCGGCTGCTGACCGTCTTCCTGCTGTTCCTCCTCGGCGGCTACCTGGCGGCCTCGGGCCTGCCCGACCTGACCTGGCAGGGTGCCCTCGTCGCCGGGCTGCTCGTCCTGGCCGTCCGGCCCCTCGCCGGCTGGGCGAGCCTGTGGGGGCACGGGGCCGGGCCGCGGGAGCGCCTCACGGCGTCGTTCTTCGGCATCCGCGGCATCGGCTCGCTGTTCTACCTCGCCTACGCCCTGGGGCAGACCACGCGCTTCGACGCGCTGGCTCCGCAGCTGTGGTCCGTGGTCGCCTTCACCGTGCTGCTGTCCGTCCTCCTGCACGGCGCGGCCGCCACGCCCGTCATCCGCCGCCTGGACCGGCTCCGCCGGGACTCCGCCGCTCCCCCGTGACGGCGGCAGCCGGCGCACCCGGAAAGAAGATCCGGCGGAGATGTCGAGAAACCGCGTCCTGCTCCGTCCCCGGTACGAACGCGGCCACAATGGGCCGCACGAGCACCCAGGAGAACACGATGGCCAAGTACCTGCTGCTGAAGCACTACCGAGGCGCACCCGCCGCCGTCAACGACGTGCCGATGGACCAGTGGACCCCCGAGGAGGTCTCGGCGCACATCCGGTACATGAACGACTTCGCGGCCCGGCTGGAGGAGACCGGCGAGTTCGTCGACGGCCAGGCCCTCGCCCCCGAGGGGGCCTGGGTCCGCTACGGCGGCGAGGGCCGCCCGCCCGTCACCGACGGGCCGTTCGCCGAGACCAAGGACCTCATCGCAGGCTGGATGATCATCGATGTGGACGGCTACGACCGCGCCGTCGAACTGGCCGGCGAGCTGTCGGCCGCCCCCGGGGCGGGCGGCAGGCCGATCCACGAGTGGCTGGAGGTCCGCCCGTTCCTGACCGCGAAGCCCACCGCCACGGAGTGACCCCTCCGATGGACGAAGCCCTGCTGCGGAGCCTCACCCCCGGCGTGCTCACGGCCCTCGTCCGCCGCGGAGCCGACTTCGCGGCGGCCGAGGACGCCGTACAGGACGCGCTCGTCGAGGCGCTGCGCGTCTGGCCCGCCGACCCCCCGCGGGACGCGAAGGGCTGGCTGCTCACCGCGGCCTGGCGCAAGTTCCTCGACGCGGCCCGCTCGGACGCCGCCCGGCGACGGCGCGAGGACCGCGCAGGCGAGGAGCCGGCGCCCGGCCCGGCGCCGGCCGCGGACGACACGCTGCGGCTGTACTTCCTGTGCGCGCACCCCTCGCTGACGCCGTCGTCGGCCGTCGCGCTCACGCTGCGGGCCGTCGGCGGGCTGACCACCCGGCAGATCGCCCGCGCCTACCTGGTGCCCGAGGCGACCATGGCGCAGCGCATCAGCCGGGCCAAGCGCACCGTCTCCGGGGTGCGCTTCGACCGGCCCGGAGACGTCGCCACCGTGCTGCGCGTCCTCTACCTCGTCTTCAACGAGGGCTACTCCGGGGACGTCGACCTCGCGGCCGAGGCCATCCGGCTCACCCGGCAGCTCGCGGCCCGCACCGACCACCCGGAGGCGGCCGGGCTGCTCGCCCTCATGCTGCTCCACCACGCCCGGCGCGCCGCCCGGACCGCCTCCGACGGCAGCCTGGTTCCGCTCGCCGAGCAGGACCGCGGCCTGTGGGACACGGTGCTGATCGCCGAGGGCACCGGGATCCTCCAGGCGGCCCTCGCCCGGGACCGGCTCGGCGAGTACCAGGCACAGGCCGCCGTCGCGGCGCTCCACGCCGACGCGCGCACCGCCGCGGAGACCGACTGGGTGCAGATCGTGGAGTGGTACGACGAGCTGGCCCGGCTGACCGGCAGCCCGGTCGTCCTGCTCAACCGGGCGGTCGCCGTCGGGGAGGCGGACGGGCCCCGCGCCGGCCTGGCCGCCCTCTCCGCGGTGGACGACTCGCTCCCCCGCCACACGGCGGTGGCGGCGTACCTGCACGAGCGCGACGGCGACCTGGCGGGCGCGGCCCGCCTGTACGCGGAGGCGGCCCGCAGGGCCCCCAACGTGGCCGAGCGCGACCACCTGACCCGCCGGGCCGCCCGCCTCAACACCCGTCTGCGGGAAGCCCGGGGCCGGACGGACGGGCCCTAGTGGTACGCGAGGTGGTGGAAGCGCTGGTCCGGGAGGCCGGGGCGGTGCCCCAGACTCGCGAGTTCCCCGGTCGCGGCCTCGGCCGCCTCCGTGTCGCCGGTGCTGTCGAGGAGTTCCCGGTACGCGTCGAGGGCCGCCACGAGCAGTTCCAGGCGCTCCGGTTCGAGCGCGTGCATGCGCCGGGCCGCGTCCAGGGACTCGGCCCGCAGGGCGAGCGCGATGCGGGGGTCGTGCGCGAACTCCTGGCGGCTGTAGTCGTACAGCGCGATCGACAGTCGGGGCAGGTACGCGAGCGGGGTGACCTCGGCGAGGAGCCGGTAGGCCGCGACCTGCTGACGGAGCGGCAGGGTCCCCGACCCCAGGAGGGCCACCCGGGCTCGCAGCACTGCGTCGTGGTTGGTGTTCGCCGTGTGATTCATGACGGTGATTCTGAAAGCCGCACAGGGGCCCCAACAAGGGCAAACGACTGTGCCTTCCGTCCTACGAAAACCGCCTCTGACCTGTCATGATGGGATCGTCTTCACCCCTGCGCGCCGGAAGGGCGCGCCTCACGGCGGGGTCCAGGGCCGCTCAGGGCCCGTCGCCGGGGTCGGCGGCGCGGTCCGACGCGGGCCATACGTAGGGCAGGTCGTCCGGTACCCCCGGGAAGCGCTCGCGGTAGAACTCGGGGGCCTTGCGCACCAGCGCGGACTGGTGGCTGCGGTGGAACGCCGGGTCGCCGAGCCAGGGCGGCAGCTCCCCGGCCGCCGCGAGCCGCCGCTGCTCGCGCACCCGGCTGCCGGGGCGCAGGTTCCGGAAGTCGGCCAGCATCGTGGCCGCGCAGGTGTCGGCGCGCCCCTCGGCGGTCCACACCCCGCACACGTCCAGCCCGTACCGGACGAGGGCCTCCTCGTAGCCGGCCCACATGCGGACCGCGGGATGCCGGCGCCAGCCGTAGCCGGGCAGGGTGAGGCCGCGGAGGACCTGGAGGGCCTCCACCCGCTGCTTGCCGAGGCGCCTGGGGTCCAGGGCCGCGGCGGACTCGGCGAATCCGGGGTACGGGAGGAATGTCTGCACGGGCCCTATCCGTCCGCCGGCGTTTCGATGGTCGTGACGACGCGTACGAGCGCCGGTGTGGCGGGAGCCGAGCCGAAGCCGAAGCGCACGGGGGGCAGGACGGGACGCAGCGGCCCGAGGTCCGCGCCGTCGAGGGCCGCGCCGGCGCCGGTGATGCGGCGCAGATCGCGGGCCGCGTACCACTGGCGGTGGCCGGGGCGCGCGCTGCCGCGGGTGCGGACGCCGGGCAGCAGGCGGGCCGGAGCTGCGGTCAGCGCGGCCCAGGCGGGACGGCGGGCGAGCGGTCGGGGGACGGCGCGCAGCGCCAGGCCGAGCGGGCCGCGCCGGCCGACGGAGAACCACAGGGCCAGGGGGCCGGCGGCGACCTCCCAGCGCGGGCCGTCCACGTGCACGGCGACGGGGGCGGTGCGGACCTCGTCGAAACGGTAGACGCCCGCGATGCAGGCCGCGGTGCGGGCGGTGGGCGCGAGCAGGGTCCGCCGGCCGCCGGCGTCCTCCAGCATCACGTCGCTGAACGGCCCGAAGGGGGAGGCGGGCCAGTGGCCGAGGACCACGCGGGTGCCGGACGCCGTCCCGAGGGCGGCGATCCATCCGTCGAACACCAGCCGTTCGCGTCCCACCTCCGGCGGCTACCCGGGCGGGTCCGGGTCCATGCCGTCGGGGGGCGGGGCCGGGCGGCGGGTGTCAGGCTGGGCTCGTCAGCGACCTGAGGAAGGGCACGCCATGATCACCACCGACTTCGTCCCCGGCTCCCCCTGCTGGATCGACCTGGGCAGCCCGGACGTCCGCGCCGCCGCGGCGTTCTACGGCGCCGTGCTGGGGTGGGAGTACGAGTCCATGGGCGAGGGCGAGGACATGGAGGGCGGGGTGCTGCGCAAGGACGGCCGGATCGTGGCCGGCCTGGGCAGGCTGACGGAGGAGGGCGCCCGGTCGGCCTGGATGGTCTACTACTGCGTGGCCGACGCGGACGCCGCCGCCGAGGCCGTCCGGCAGGCCGGGGGGACCGTACGGGTGCCGCCGCGCGATCTGGCCGAGTGGGGGCGGATGGCGCAGTTCAGCGACCCGCTGGGCGGCGAGTTCGCGGTCTGGCAGCCGGGGACCAACGCGGGTGTGGAGCTGGTGGACGAGCCCGGCTCGCTGTCGTGGACCGAGCTGTACACCAGCGACGTCGAGGCCGCGAAGGAGTTCTACGGCGAGGTGCTGGGCTGGCGGTTCGGGGCGATGGAGATGCCGGGCGGCGGGGGCTCGTACTGGCTGGTCACCCCGGCGGGGCAGCCCGACGAGCGGATGCACGGCGGGATGATGGAGCTGCCCGCGGAGCAGCTCTCCACCGCCGGCGGGCGGCCGTACTGGCACCCGGTGTTCGCCGTCGCGGACTGCGACGCGGCGGTGGCGGCGGTCACCGCGAACGGCGGCAGCCTGCAGATGGGGCCCGAGGACGCCGAGGGTGTCGGCCGTTTGGCCGTCTGCCTCGACCCGGCGGGGGCGGACTTCGTGGTGCTGGCCCCGGCCGGGCGCTGATCCGGCCGCCGCGCTGATCCGGCCGCGGCGGGACAGGTCCTAGCGGTCCCCGGTCGGCGGGTCCGCCGCCATGAGGGCGAACGAGTGGCCCGCCGGGTCGCTGAAGAGGCGGACCGGGCGGAAGCCGTCCTCCGTGCCGGTGGCGACCGGGCGGGCCCCCAGGGAGACCGCTTCCCGCTCGGCCTCGTCGAGGTCGGCGGCCGCGACGCGGATGCGCAGGTGCGCCTGAAGCGAGCCCTCCGGCCGGGGCCAGCTCGGCGGGGCGAAGCCGAGGTCGCGGCGGCAGGCCACCGTGACGCCGTCCGGGCCCGCCACCTCCACTTCGTCGGGGCCGGGGCCGGGCCGGACCTCGCCGCCCAGCAGGCCGGCGTAGAAGCGTGCCAGGCCCTCGGGTTCGGCGCAGTCCAGGGCGAGTACGGGTGTCTTCTGCACGGTCATGGCCCGCGTGTGCCCGCGGCGCGCGGATGCACACGCGGGTGCGCGGACGGAGCGCCGCCGCGGCGGTGTGACGGCTGGTCAGGGGGGCTGCGCCGAAGGTCCGTTGTCAGTGGTCGAAGGTAGTTTCGAGGGAGTTCGAAGGGCCGTCCTCCCGAAGGAGCGATCATGACCGACAACCGTGTGCAGCCCCGGCTGCGGGTGGTGCTGACCGATCTCAACGCGCAGGTGGTCCAGGCGTGGCGGGCGGCGTTCGCCGACACGCCGGAGATCGAGATCCGCCGCGGCTCGATCCTCGACGAGGACGTCGACGCATGGGTCACCCCGACCAACTCCCGGGGCAGGATGGACGGCGGGGTCGACGCCGTCATCAAGCGGCACCTCGGCGCCGGGATCCAGCTGCGCGTGCAGCGCGCCATCCGTGACGGCTTCGCGGGCGGCCTGCCCGTCGGAAGCGCGGTCTGCGTGCCGTCGGGGGCGCAGAAGCCGCGGTTCCTGATCTCCACGCCCACGATGGAGCAGTCCTCTCAGGACGTCGGCCACACGCTGAACGTCGCCCTCGCGTGCGCGGCCGCGTTCCAGGCGGTCCACCGGCAGAACCGGGTCGCTCCGGGCAGCATCCGGTCGGTGGCGCTCGTCGGGATGGGCGCGCAGACGGGCCGGGTCCCGGCGCAGGTGTGCGCCAACCTGATGTGGACCGGCTACACGCTCTTCAACGACCACTGCTTCGACTCCTACGACGACCTCCGCAGCACCGTCGTCGGGCAGCTCACCGACATCGACAGCGCCCCCGCAGGCACGCGGGTGCGGATCGTGCCGCCGGCGCGGCCTGGATTTCGCCACTGACACCGCCACCCCCGCCGTTTCCCCGTCCGGTACCAACCCTGGGAGCCCCTCCCCCATGAGCGAAGCCAACATCCCGGCCCCGGCCGACCCGAACGACCCGCTGGGCCTCACCGAGCTGTTCGAGGGCGGCGGTGAGCCGTGGCTTCCGCTGCTGAAGCCCGTCATCGAGGCACAGCCCGAGGCCGCGTCGTACATCGGGAAGGGCCGCAGCCAGGAGATCGTGCCCGTCCGGGAGCTGACGTTCCAGGCGCTCAAGCCGCATCCGCCGCACAAGTGGAAGGTGGTCGTCTTCGGGCAGAACCCGTACCCGCGGCCGGAGAGCGCCACCGGCATCGCCATGTTCGACAACACCTTCCACGACTGGAAGGACAGCCAGTTCGGCAGGGTCGTCAGCATCCGCTGCATCATCAAGGCGGCGGCGATGTGGAAGTACGGGATCCCGAAGAAGACGCCGATCGCCGACGTGCGGGCGCTGCTGAAGGAGAAGGACACCGTCCAGCCGCCGGAGTGGTTCCAGGCGATGCTGACGCAGGGCGTGCTGCTGCTGAACGCGTCGTTGACCGCCGGCAGCGACGGGGCGAGCGCGACCGACCGGCACACCGCGTTCTGGCGTCCGGTCGCCGAGCGGATCGTCGAGGAGATCCTCAGGGCCAAGCAGGACGCCGCCGAGGAGGACCGCGGCGTCGTGTTCGCGTGGTGGGGCGCCCATGCGCGGGCGCTGAAGCGGGTCGTCACGAGGCTGGAGAAGAAGTACCCGGGGGTCGACGTCCGGCACATCGACCACCCCAACCCGGCCGCACAGGGCGACGTCTTCTGCGAGGGCGACCACTTCGCCGTGGTGAACGAGGCGCTGGCGTCGCTGGGCGCCGAGCCGGTCGACTGGCTGCCGAGCAAGGGGTGGAACGAGGGCGTGCCGGGCGGCGGGAAGGACGACGGCACCGCCGCGCGGATGGGGGCGTTCATCGCCTCCACGATGGAGCTGCACCAGCTGTACCTGGAGCGGCTCGCGAGCGTCAAGGACGAGGGGCTCGTCCTCCCGCCGGTCACGGGCGTGTTCGACACGCCGCTCATGGGGTTCCAGGACGCCGTGGGCTCCCTCGCCTCCCTGCTGCCGAACCTCGACCGGCACGTGAAGGAGTCGTACGAGTTCGGCAAGCGGCGGGTCGACGAGGCGGCCGGCGGGCTGGGCGCCGACGCGATAGCCGCCCTGTACCTGTACACGTGCCCGTCGGCCTTCTACCGCGAGATCAACGCCGCGCTGCGCTCCCCCGACCGCGCCAGGGTGGCGCCGTACATGCCGTACCTGCGGCTGCTGTTCTCGGCGGTGTCCGGTCTGCCGGCCCGTACGGAGCCGCTGTGGCGGGGTGTGCCGCTGGACCTGCGCGGGCAGTACCCGCCGGGCCGGACGGTGACCTGGTGGGGCGTGTCCTCGTGCACGTCGGAGCCGGGCGTGGCGCGGGCGTTCCTCGGCAGCCGCGGCAAGCGCACGCTGTTCGAGGTGACCCCGGCCCGGGCGGTGGGCATCCGCAACTTCTCGGCGTTCACCGGCGAGGAGGAGTACATCCTCGCCCCGGGGACCCAGCTGAGGGTGACGTCCGTCACGGCGGAACGCGGCGGCCTGTGCACGGTCAGGCTGACGGAACTGGACGAGCAGAGCCTCGTCTCCTGACGCGGGCGGCGGGTCGGGTCCGGTCAGTCCGGGGCGGGCGGCGGGGTGGCGGGGAAGCGCAGGCTCGCGACGATGCGGGCCTGGGTCTGGCCCAGGGGGTTGGCTTCCGCGGCGGGGCCGAAGGTGACGATCTGGACCAGGTGGTCGCCGTCGGCCACGAGGCGGATGAAGCCGGCGACGCCGTCCGGGCCGGGGACCTCGGAGACCAGGCGGGCATCGAGGACCTGGCGGCCCTCCACGGTGGTCTCCTTGACGTCCCTGCCGTTCAGAGGCTCGTCCGCGAGGGCGTTGTACGAGTCGAGGAAGCCGTCGAGGAACTCGCGGAGGGTGCTCCGCCAGCCCGGGACGTCATGGACGGTGAAGCCGGCTCCGCCGCCGGGGAGGTCCACGCGGTACGTCCGGGCCGCGACGGCCTCGCCCTCCTCCACGGGGACGGACGTCTCCTGGGGCTTGGCGCGGCCGGGAAGTTCCGCGGAGATGCGGCTCGGGGCGTCCTCCGTCCTGACCCAGTCCGCGCTCGGTGTCGGGGCGGCCGGGGCGGCCCTGGCCGCTGCGGAAGCCGGCGGAGCCGCCGCGGCCGCCGGGAGTGAGCCCCCGGCGGACAGTGCGGCGGCGGTGCACAGGGCGAGCAGGCTGCGGAATGGCGAACGTCGGGGCATGCGGCACTCCCCCTTTTGCGCGGTGGCCGCGTCGGACAGGGGCTCCCCCGCTCTGCGGCCGGAGGCCGCCGCGTTCATGGTCACGCCGCCGGGAGCGGCCTGCAACCGGGGCCGGAAGCCCCGGCCCGTCCGCCCGCCCCGCGCAGGCGCCCGCCCGCGCCGATCAGGCCGGCACGTGCGGGGCGGCTGCCAGCAGCACGTGCCGCTCGTCCGCCGTGAGCCCGCCCCGCACCCCGTACGGTATGCGCGCGGCGAGGGCGTGGCGGCGGCACGGGATGCGGACGGGGCAGCCCCCGCACACGGCCTTCGCGGCCTCCTCGCGGGCTCGTGCCACCGCGGCCGGCTCATGGGCGGCCCGGGCGAAGACGCCGCCCTCCGCGCCCCGGCACGCCCCGTCCAGCGGCCGGTCGCGCCGCTGCTCGAACGATCCGGACACGGGCAGGGATGCGATCTCGGCCACGGGGCGGCTCCTTCCGGTGGAGGGCAGCCGCGATGGCCGCCCGATGTTGCGCGTATCACCCGATCCCGCGGATCCATGCACGGCCGCACCTGCGAATTACGGCGTGATCCGGGGCTTTTCCCATCCCCTGAAGGGTGGGGTAGCCTCCGGGTCGGTACGGGCCCGCGCCCTGACCGCGCCCGGCCGGCGGTGTCCGGCACGCGGGCGGGACGCGAAGGATCGACAGCCGGCCACCGGCCCGGCGTTCTACGGAGGCGACGTTCTGATGGCTGGCGCGACACCGCCCGACGAGGGTGTGGAACTGCCCCAGGGATCCGGCACCGGGCCGGCTCAGGTGGGCGAGCCCGAGCTGCGGCTGCTCCTCGCGGGGCTCACCGCCGTACGCGACGGCGACTTCGGCATCCGCCTGCCCGCCGAGGCCGACGGCCTCCTCGGCGAGATCTCCACGGTCTTCAACGGCATGGTGGACCAACTCTCCCTCTTCACCTCCGAAGTGACGCGCGTCGCACGCGAGGTCGGCACCGAGGGGCGGCTCGGCGGCCAGGCGCAGGTGCCGGGCGTGTCGGGCACGTGGGAGGACCTCACCGATTCCGTCAATGCGATGGCCGGAAACCTCACCACGCAGGTCCGCGACATCGCGCAGGTCGCGACCGCCGTCGCGAAGGGCGACCTCTCCCAGAAGATCACCGTGGACGCGCGCGGCGAGATCCTGGAGCTGAAGGACACCGTCAACACGATGGTGGACCAGCTCAGTTCGTTCGCCGGCGAGGTGACGCGCGTCGCACGCGAGGTCGGCACCGAGGGCATCCTCGGCGGCCAGGCCGACGTCCAGGGCGTCTCGGGCACCTGGCGTGACCTCACCGACTCGGTGAACTTCATGGCCGGCAACCTGACCAGCCAGGTCCGGGCCATCGCCCAGGTGGCGACGGCCGTCGCCGAGGGAGACCTGTCCCAGAAGATCACGGTGACGGCGCGCGGCGAGATCCTGGAGCTGAAGGACACCATCAACACGATGGTGGACCAGCTGTCGGCGTTCGCCGACGAGGTGACGCGCGTCGCACGCGAGGTCGGCACCGCCGGGAACCTGGGCGGGCAGGCCACCGTCCGCGGGGTGTCGGGGACGTGGAAGGACCTCACGGACAACGTCAACGTGATGGCCTCCAACCTGACCGGGCAGGTCCGCTCGATCGCGCAGGTGGCGACCGCGGTCGCCAAGGGCGACCTGTCCCAGAAGATCACCGTGGAGGCCAAGGGCGAGGTGGCGGCCCTCGCGGGCGTCATCAACACCATGGTCGACACCCTGTCCGCGTTCGCCGACGAGGTGACCCGCGTCGCACGCGAGGTCGGCACCGAGGGCATCCTCGGCGGCCAGGCCCGGGTGCCGAACGTGGCGGGGACCTGGAAGGACCTCACCGACAACGTCAACTTCATGGCGCACAACCTGACCAGCCAGGTGCGCAACATCGCCCAGGTCACGACGGCCGTCGCGAACGGCGACCTCACCCGCAAGATCGACGTCGACGCGCGCGGGGAGATCCTGGAGCTCAAGACCACCATCAACACGATGGTGGACCAGCTCAGCTCGTTCGCCGCCGAGGTGACGCGCGTCGCGCGCGAGGTCGGCAGCGAGGGGCGGCTCGGCGGCCAGGCCGAGGTGGAGGGCGTCTCCGGCACGTGGAAGCGGCTCACCGAGAACGTGAACGAGCTGGCAGGGAACCTGACCCGCCAGGTCCGCGCCATCGCCGAGGTCACGAGCGCCGTCGCGGCGGGCGACCTGACCCGCTCCATCACCGTCGACGCCTCGGGTGAGGTCGCCGACCTCAAGGACAACATCAACTTCATGGTGGAGTCCCTGCGCGAGACCACCCGCGCCAACGAGGAGCAGGACTGGCTGAAGACCAACCTGGCCCGCATCTCCGCCCTCCTCCAGGGGCAGCGCGACCTGAAGCTCGTCGCCGAGTCGATCATGGATGAGCTGACGCCGCTCGTGTCGGCGCAGTGCGGCGCCTTCTACCTGGCGGAGGAGGGCCGCGAGGGCACGATCCTGCAGCTCGTCGGCTCGTACGCCTTCCCCGACGGCTCCCGGCCGACGCGGTTCCGCCTCGGCGAGTCCTTCGTCGGCCAGGCCGCCCGCAGCAAGCGCCCCATCGCGGTCGACGCCCTCCCGGCCGGCTACCTCGCCGTGTCCTCCGGGCTCGGCCAGACGGAGGCCCTGTCGCTGGTCGTGCTGCCGATCGTGGTCGAGGGGCAGGTGCTCGGCGTGATCGAGCTCGCCTCGGTGCGGCCGTTCACGCAGGTCCACCGCGACTTCCTGAACCAGCTGATGGAGGCGATCGGGGTGAACGTCAACACGATCATCGCGAACGCCCGGACGGACGAGCTGCTCGGCGAGTCCCAGCGGCTGACCGCCGAACTGCAGGCCCGCTCGCAGGAGCTCCAGGCCCGGCAGGAGGAACTCCAGGCGTCCAACGCCGAGCTGGAGGAGAAGGCGGAGCTGCTCGCGGCGCAGAACCGCGACATCGAGACGAAGAACCTGGAGATCGAGCAGGCCCGCCAGGAGCTGGAGGAGCGGGCGCACCAGCTGTCGCTGGCCTCGACGTACAAGTCGGAGTTCCTGGCGAACATGAGCCACGAGCTGCGCACTCCGCTGAACAGCCTGCTGATCCTGGCGCAGCTGCTGGCCCAGAACCCGACACGGAACCTGACGGCCAAGCAGGTGGAGTACGCCGGCATCATCCACTCCGCGGGCTCCGACCTGCTCCAGCTGATCAACGACATCCTCGACCTGTCCAAGGTGGAGGCGGGGAAGATGGACCTCACCCCCGAGACGGTCTCCCTCGCCAGGCTGCTCGACTACGTCGAGGCGACCTTCCGGCCGATGACCGGCCAGAAGAGCCTGTCCTTCACCGTGCACACCTCCCCCGAGGTGCCGTCCGAGCTGGTCACCGACGACTACCGGCTCCGCCAGATCCTGCGCAACCTGCTGTCGAACGCGGTGAAGTTCACCGAGCAGGGCAGCGTGGGCCTGCACATCGAGCCGGCGGACGAGGCGCGCATCCCGGAGATCGTGCGCCGCGGCGGCGGCCCCGTCCTCGCGTTCCACGTGACGGACACCGGCATCGGGATCGCCCCGCAGCACCTGGAGTCCGTCTTCGGCGCCTTCCAGCAGGCCGACGGGACCACGAGCCGCAAGTACGGCGGGACGGGCCTCGGGCTGTCCATCAGCCGCGAGATCGCCTACCTCCTCGGCGGGGCCATCACCGCCGAGAGCACCCTGGGCAAGGGCAGCACCTTCACCCTCTACCTGCCGGTCGCGCAGCCCGAGTTCGCGGAGGTCGCCGCGGTGGACGCGGGTGCGCTGCGGGAGCTGGAGGGCGGCCCGGAGCAGGACGTCCTGGAGGCGGCCCGGGCCGCGGCCGACCCGGCGTCCGCGCCGGCGCCGCTGCAGCCGCGCCGCCTTCTCGTGGTCGAGGCGCGCCCCAAGGGTCTGCTGTCGCTGGTCGCGGAGAACGCCGTCGGGGACCTGCCGCACCACGCGGACGCGGCGGGCCGCCGGGAGGTGGAGATCATCACCACGGTCGGCGCGCAGGAGGCCGCGGCCACCCTCGCCACCAGCCCCTGCCACTGCGTCGTCCTCGAACTGGACCTGCCCGACGGGGCGGCCGTCGGCCTGCTGGAGGAGATGGAGCGGGATCCGGCGCTGCAGGGCGTCCCGGTGCTGGCCCACAGCAGCCGGGGCACCGCCGCGCACGACGCCCGGCTGCTGCGCGAGCGGGGCGGCTCCGGCCTGCTGGAGCTGATCACGGGGCTGGACGAGCTGCGCGAGCGCATCGCCCTGCACATGGGCGCGGACCGGCCCGGCGACGTCCTGCCGCTCGCC
Organism: Streptomyces sp. WAC05292; assembly: GCF_003949955.1. Lineage (NCBI taxonomy): Bacteria > Bacillati > Actinomycetota > Actinomycetes > Kitasatosporales > Streptomycetaceae > Streptomyces > Streptomyces sp. WAC05292. The sequence goes on along the minus strand of NZ_RPSE01000013.1, from coordinate 21,173 downwards.
CACCGCACGGACACCGGCTCGCCCTGGGACCCCGAGGTCGACCCCTCGCTGGCCGGCCGCACCGCGCTCGTCGTCGACGACGACGACCGCAACCTGTTCGCGATCACCGGGATCCTGGAACTGCACGGCATGCGGGTGCTCCAGGCGGAGAACGGCCGGGCGGCGCTCGACGCGCTCGCCACGCACCCGGGCATCGACGTCATCCTGATGGACGTGATGATGCCGGAGATGGACGGGTACGCCGCCACCTCCGCGATCCGCGCCATGCCCGAGCACAGCGGGCTGCCCATCATCGCCGTGACCGCCAAGGCCATGATCGGCGACCGGGAGAAGAGCCTCGCCTCGGGCGCCAGCGACTACGTCACCAAGCCGGTCGACGCCGGCGAACTGATCAGCCGGATCAAGCGGCACCTGGCCTCCTGACGCCGGGCCGGCCGACAGCAACCGAAGGACCGCGAGGAGACGAGCAGTGCACCACCCCCAGGATCCGCTGGACGGCAGCGGCCGCGCAGGGGTCTCCCCCAGCCCCGGCCCGCTCCGGATCGGGGCGCAGCGCGACAGCGGCGCGGCCGCCGTCTCCGCCCCGGCCCCCGCAGAGGTCGAGGCCGGGGAGCACGCCGACGGCGGTGCCGTCGGCCGCCTGGCGACGACCGTCGAGCTGCTGCGGCGGGAGCTGGAGCAGGCGCACGCGGACGCCGCCGGGCGGGCCCTCGTCGAGATGGCCGTCGGCGTGCTGGTGGAGCGGCTGCACTGCGGGCCCACCGAGGCGTCGGCGCAGCTGGCGGACCTCGCCGAGAAGGCCGGGGTCACGCCGCTCGTCCTCGCCGCGGACCTGGTCAACCAGGCGGCCTCGGACCGGATCTCGGCGATCGCCCGGGACTTCGTCGCGGCTTCGGCGACGGCGTCGGCGGCGGACTCCGTCGGCGTCCGCCTGCGCAGCGCCGAGGCGCACGCCCTCGCGGAGCGGGACACCGAGGCGGTCGCCCGCTCGATGCTGGAGCACGCCCTGCGGCCGCTGGGCGCGGTCGCGGTCGCCGTGTGGGCCGCCCACCCCGACCAGTCGCTCTCGCTCGCCGGCAGCGCCGGGTTCGGCGCCGAGGAGGCCCACCGCTGGAGGCATGTGCCTCCGGGGGTGCCGACCCCGGCCCGCCGCGCCCTGGACCAGCGGGCCGCCGTGGCGTATCCGGCGCTCGCGGACGCCGGGCTCCCCTCGATCGGCCAGCACGCGATCGGCGGCGGCCGCCTCGCCGTCCCGGCGGGCATCGGCGGGCGGCTCACGGGCGTGCTGGAGGTGTGCTGGAACGACCGGCTGCCCGAGCAGTCCCAGCCCCTCCAGCGGCAGTTCGAGGCGCTCGCCGAGCTGTGCGCGGCGACCCTGGAGACCTGGGCGGACAGCGGCCGGCCGACGGGCCCCGAGCACCACGACGCGCAGCTCGACGGGGTACGGGCCCTCGCGGACGGCCTGCTGGACCCGTGCCTGGTCCTGCAGATGTCGCCCGAAGGCGGGGAGGTGCCGCTGCAGTTCACCATCCGGCACGCCAATCCGGCGTTCGTGGACTTCGCCGGGCGGCCCACCAGCGCCATCGTCGGTTCGCGGCTGCTGGAGGCGTATCCGCTCGCCGCGGAGGCCGGGGGGCTGCTGGAGGCCGCCGAGCACGTCTTCGTCACCGGGGAGCCCTTCCGCACCGGGGGCATGACGCTCTCCGCGATGGTCGACGGGGTGCCGCTGAGCACGCGCGCCAAGGTCAGCATCAGCCGGCACGGCAGCCACCTCCTGGTGGTGTGGCGCCTCGACGACGGCACGCCGCGCGTCGCCCGGCTGCTCCAGCACGCCCAGCGGCTCGGCCGCATCGGCGGCTTCGAGGAGAACCTGCACACCCGGCAGATCGCCTGGAACGAGGCGGTGTACGAGCTGCACGGCCTGCCGCCCACCGCGCTGCCCATCCCCCTGGAACAGCTTCCCGACCACGCCCACCCCGACGACCGGCACACCATCGGGCGCTTCCTGCGCACCCTGCTGCACCACCGGCGTCCGGCCTCGACGGCGTTCCGCCTCCAGCGCCCCGACGGCGTCGCCCGCCACATCCGGGTGGTGGCCGAGCCCGTCCACGACCCCGGCAGCCGGCTCAGCGTCGTCCGCGGCGCCTACCAGGACATCTCCGCCCAGCACTGGACCGAGGTGGCCCTGGCGGCCACCCGCGACCAGCTCGCGCAGACCGAGCAGGAGGCCGCCGAGCGCAGCCGCCTCGCCCTCCAGCTGCAGCACGCCATCATGCCGCCGGTCCGCGGCCCGGTGCACCTGGACGACCTGCACGTCGCCGTCCGCTACCGGCCCGCCGAGAAGGACCACCTCGTCGGCGGCGACTGGTACGACACCCTCACCCTGCCGTCAGGGGAGATCCTGCTGTGCGTGGGGGACGTCGCCGGGCACGGCATCGAGGCAGCGACGGGCATGGTGGCCCTGCGCAACGCGCTGCGCGGGCTCGCCGCCACGGGGGCCGGCCCCGCGCAGCTGCTGACGTGGCTCAACAGCATCACCCACCAGTTGACCGAGAACCTCACGGCCACGGCGGTGTGCGGGCTGTACGACCCGGCCACGAGGCGGCTGCGGTGGGCGCGCGCCGGCCATCTGCCGCCCGTCCTGCTGCGCGGCGGCCGGGCGGAGACGCTGCCCCAACTCGGCGGGATCCTCCTGGGCGTTCTGGACCAGGCCGACTACGAGGAGACCGAGGTGCACCTGCGCCCCGGCGACCTGCTCGTCCTCTACACGGACGGGCTGATCGAGCGCCGCGACCAGTCGCTCCAGGCGTCGCTGACCAGTCTGATCTCGCTGTCGGAGAAGGCCGTCGGCGGGGAAGGCGGCCCCACCGACCTGGAGGAGCACCTGGACCACCTGCTGCGGTACAGCCGTGCGGACACCGACGACGACACGTGCCTCGTCGGGGTGTTCGTCCGGGAGCGGGAGGACGGCGGACGGCCGGACGCCCCGTGATGTTCGCCGCTTCGCCGAATTTCCCGCCGCGGACGCGCATCGTTCGCCCGTTCGGGGGTATCCGGGGGCGGACCGCCCACCGTCCCGCCGGAGGAACCCGAATGGCCGCGCCTCGTGACGCCCCCTGCCGTCCGCCTGCTGCGGCCGGGGCTTGGCCGTGCGGGGGCGGCTTGCGTAAAGTCGAGGGGCACTCTCGGGAGGAACGACACCCATGCCAGCCGATAACGAGCAGGGAGCCGGTATGACGACCGGACACCCGCAGGAGGCACCGCTGACGGTGCAGGTCCGCCACACGCAGGGCCGCGAAGCGGTCTGCCGTGTCGCGGGGGACCTCGACATCGAGACGCTCGCACCCGCACAGGAGTCGCTGTCGCGGCTGCTGGGGCAGGGGCCGCCCGTGCTCGTGGTCGACCTCGAAGAGGTCGGGTTCTGCGACTCGTCCGGCCTGAACCTGCTGCTCAGGACGCGCTCGGCGGCGCTGGAGGCGGGCATCGACTTCCGCCTCGCCGCGGTCGCGCCGACGGTCATGCGCGTCCTCGAACTGACCGGCGCGCGAGCCGTCTTCTCCATCCACGACTCGGTCGACACGGCCCTCGCGGTATGACCGGCCCATTCGTACGCGCACCCCGCAGGCATAATCCGAGCGCGCCGGGGCATCCGACCGGACGAACCGCAAACACGGCCACCACGGCACGCCTGATTCGGAGGGGTACCCGCACATGACGACCAGCCCGGGCACCCTGGACGACGGCCGGCCCGAGGAGAGCATGCTCCCGCCGGGCGGCCAGCGGCGCCGCATGCCGCTGGCCGGACTTCCCAAGCCGGTGGCGCGCGCCCGCGGATTCACCTCGCAGGCACTCGACGACTGGTCGTGGTCCGCCACCTCGTACGGGGTGGACGAGGGAGTCGTGGAGGACATCGTCCTCGTCGTGGCCGAACTCGTCGCCAACGCCATGCTGCACGCCGGCGGGCCGCTGGAACTCGTCCTGCACGCCACGCCGTCGAGGCTGCGGGTCGAGGTCAGCGACGGCGATCCGACGCTGCCGGCCCCGCGGCGCCCGCACCAGCCGGCCCTGCCCGGCGGACACGGCCTGTTCATAGTCCAGCGGACCTCCGACCGCTGGGGCGCCGAACGGCACGGCATGGGCAAGGCGATCTGGGCGGAGTTCGACGTCGCCCGGCTGGTGCCCGGCCGCCGCTGAGCCGTGTAGGACAGCCGGCCGGCGCGGCTGGCAGCCAGACCGTACGAGCACGCTGCCGCGGAAGCGGCGGGCCGGTGGGCGCACTCCGCCCGTCGGCCCTTTTCCATGTCGGCTGCCGGCTGCCGGCTTCGTTGTCGGCTTTGCTGCCGGCTTCGGCTGCCGGGAGACTCCTCCGGCCGGCCCGCCGCGCCGCCGTCCGGACACAGGCCGGCGCACCGGCGCGGTACGCCGTGTACCGCGCCGGTGCGCCGGAAGGTGACCGCAGGGCCCTCAGGAGGCGAGCATGCCCTCCCGCAGGCGGGTGAGGATCCGCGAGAGCAGGCGGGAGACCTGCATCTGCGATATGCCGAGCTCGGCGCCGATCGCGGCCTGGGTCATCTCGCTGCCGAAGCGCATGGCCAGGATGCGGCGGTCCCGGTCGTCCAGGTCGGCGAGGAGCGGGGCGAGGGTGGTGAAGTCCTCGAAGAGCTCCATGGCGGGGTCCGTCTCGCCCAGCGTGTCGGCGAGGGTGCGCCGGCCCGGGCGGGCGGAGCCGGGCTGCGCCTCGGAGTCCGCGGCGGCGTCGAGGGACTCCGAGCTGTAGCCGTTGGCGGCGACCATGCCCTCGATCACCTCTTCCTCGCCGATGCCGAGGTCGCCGGCGATCTCGGCGACCGTCGGGGAGCGGCCGAGGAGGTCGGAGAGCGCTTCCTGGCTCTTGGCGATCTCGGTGCGCAGCTCCTGGAGCCGCCGCGGCACGTGCACGGCCCAGGTGGCGTCGCGGAAGTAGCGCTTGATCTCGCCCACGATGAACGGCAGCGCGAGCGTGGTGAACTCGACCCCGCGGTCGGGGTCGAACCGGTCGATCGCCTTGATGAGCCCGATGGTGCCGACCTGCACGATGTCGTCCAGTTCCACCCGGCCCTGGCCGGTGCGGCCCCGGAACCTGCGCGCGGCGTAGTGGACCAGCGAGATGTTCATCTCGATGAGGGTGCCGCGCACGTACTGGTACTCGCTGGTGCCCTCCTCCAGCGAGCGGAGCCGGACGAGGAACAGCTTCGACAGTTCGCGCGCGTCGGCCGGCGCCATCTCGCGGGCGGGGGTGTGGGGCGGCAGCAGGTCCAGGGAGCCGGCGGCTCCACCGGCTCCCGGGTCCGCTCCCCGTCCCGCCTCGTCGAGGTCGGCCGGGCGGACGGACTCGGCAACTGCTGCGGAGCGAAGCATGGTGAGGCCCTTTCTGCTGACGGCGGACGCTTTCCGCGCCACTGCCCCGCATACGCGCGCCTAAGCGGTCCGGCTCCGGATTTCCTTGCGGAAGGGGTCGGATCTCGCCACGTCCGCGCCTGCGGGGGTGCAGGAGGCCTCTTCGGGGCGCTCTATCCGGCCGCCCGGGTGTGGGCGACGACACGCAGCGTGCGCAGGGAGGAGTCGGCGGCGTCGGGGACGATCACGCCGTGGGCGACGCCGCTGCGCAGGTAGTCGACGACCTCCTCGGTGATCACTTCGCCGGGGGCGACGGCCGGGACGCCCGGCGGGTAGGGGCTGAGCAGTTCGGCCGCGATCCGCCCCGCCGCCCGTTCCGCGGGGACGTGCTCGGCCGGGGCGAAGAACGCGTCCCGCGGGAGCATGGCCTGTTCCGGCTCCAGGTCGGCGGGGTCGGGCAGGTGGACGGGCGGCTGCCGGTCCAGGGAGTCCGCCCGGTCGGAGAGCGCCCGGAGTGCGGAGAGCAGCGTCTCCTCGGTGGCGTCGTCGTCGGCGTGGGTGATGGACGCGCTGATCCGGCAGGTGTCGGAGCCGCCCAGGTCGACGTGCCGGTGGGTGCGCGCCCATTCGGCGGCCTGCATGCCGGTGATGCCCAGGGCGCGGACGTCGATGACGAGCTTGAGCGGGTCGAAGCCGGCGGCGAGCCCCTCGTCGACGACCTCGCGGTCCATCAGCCGCAGCCCGGGGATCTCGCGGACGGCGGCGCGGATCCGCCGCACCCGGCGCAGGGCCGCTTCGAGCAGGTCGTGCCCCTGCTCGGCCATCTGGCGCCGCCAGCCGTCCAGGGTGGCGTAGACGAGGGTGGAGGCGCTGGTGGTCGCCAGCAGGTCCTCCCGCTGGGCGAGGACCTCGGGTGAGATCCGGTCGTACTGGAGGTGGAAGACGGAGCTCTGTTCGATGGCGCCGCCCATCTTGTGGACGCTGGTGACGACCAGGTCCGCTCCGTGGTGCATGCCCCAGGGCGGCAGGTCGGGGTGGAAGGGCAGGTGGGCGCCCCAGGCCTCGTCGACGATGAGCGGGACGTCGGCGTCGTGGCAGGCGCGGGCGACCGCGTCGATGTCGGCGCAGGTGCCCCAGTCGGTGGGGGTGATGAGGAGCATGCCCTTTGCGTCGGGGTGCTCCTTGAGGCGGCGGCGGACGTCGTCCGCCTCCGGGGGGTGGGCGAGGTGGCGTTCGGCGTCGAACTTCGGGTGGACCCAGACGGGCTCGACGCCGTTGATGATGACGGCCGAGATCACCGACTTGTGGGCGTTCCGGGAGACGAGGAGCTTCTCGCCGGGTCCGGCGGCGGCCAGCATGGCCGTCTTCACGGACAGGGAGCTGCCGCAGGTGGAGAAGAAGGCGTGCTCGGCGCCGACGGCGTCGGCCATCAGCTCCTGCGCCCGGTCGAGGACGCCGCGGGACTCGCGCCGGTCGTCGAGTCCGTTGAGCAGGAGGACGTCGGAGCGGAACAGGCCGAGGCCGAGCAGCTCCGCGACCCGCGGGTCGGTCCCCCGGCCCTGCTTGTGGCCGGGCGGTCCGTACACGACGTCGCCGCGCCGCCTGAACTCCTCCAGGGCCTCCAGTACCGGAGCACGCGAATGGTCCATGGTTCCTCCCGTGGTCGTGGGCGCGGGGGCCGCTCTCCGGGCGGCGGCGCCCCGGGCGGGCTCCTCCCGCGTCTTGCCCGCTCCTTCCGGACGAAACGGGGCGGCCCGGGCGGCGGCCCTGGCGGCGCGTGCCCCGGAGCCGGCCGGGTAGACGCCGCAGCGGTGGCCGAGGTCTCCCGCACTGCACTGACGGAGGAAGCCATGCCGTACACCCCGAACGACCGGGTCGTCTACCGCGACGGCCGCGAGGAGCCGCAGCGGGGGCGGATCCAGGAGGTGCGGGACGAGGGCCCGCACGCCGTGTACCGGATACGGAACGACGCGACCGGCGAGATCCAGGTGATCACCCGGGAGCAGATCGCCGGCGGCGCCGACGGCGGCGGGGCCGGCTGAGCCGGCCCGGACGCCGGACCTCGCCGTGAAGGGCGGGGTGGAGGTCTCCACCGCGCGCGGGGCGCTCCGGGGCGGCGGCCGGCGGGGGCCTCGCCCTCGTGGAGAACGGCTCCGGCCGGCCCTCCCCCGCCCTAACGAACACCGCTTCGGCGCCGGTGGCCGCCGGGCGCGTCCCGGGCACGGCGGACGGGCCCGCTGTCCGCGTCCTCGAAGCCTTCGGGGACGGGGATGCGGATGCAGATGTGGATGCGGCCGAGCGGCAATTGGAGCTCAAGGGGCGGGCCTGTGCCCGGGCGCCGCCGTCAGCGGCCCGGCGCCGAGTGGATCAGGCGGATCTCCGCGGTCCGGTATCGGGCGCGGGCGAAGGCGGCCGCCATCGGCGCGTTGCCCGTGTCCGTGGTGGCCGTGATGCGCTCCGCGCCGGCCTCGGCCTGGAATCGGGTGATCCAGGCGAGGATCTCGTCGACGTGGCCCCGGCCGCGCATCTCGGGCACCACGCCGAGGTAGCCGACGTTGCGGTGGTAGGGGGTCGCGGACGGCAGGGCGAGCCCGACGAGCTCGCCACCGGGGGTGCGGGCCAGGCGCCACCACGAGCGCTCCCCCGGGCAGGACAGGTAGAACTCCATGTCGTCGCGTGCGGTCGCCTCGGCTCCGTCGCGGGCGAGGCTGCGGCGGGTCTCGTCGTCCAGGCTGCCCTCCGCGACGCGCCGGAAGGCGTCCAGGAACTCCTCGTCCGACCCCTCGTGGAAGACGAGGCGCCCCGCGGGCGTCGGCGTCCCGCTCCGCGGGGTCCATTCCAGGTGCAGCCGCTCCACCTCGTCGGTGAGGCCGGCCGCGCGCGCGGCGGCGGTCCGCCAGGAGACGGCGGCGGTGACGTCCGGCCGGTCGCGCCAGTCGGAGGGCAGCGCCAGGTTGTACAGCGGGGGCGCCGGTGCGCCCTGGGCCGCGAAGGCGTCCAGGCCGGCCTTGAGCAGTCCGGTCGCGAGGGCCGCCCGGTCCGGTACACCGGATTCCACGTGCAGGCAGTCCAGGGCGACGGGGTGTTCGCTGTCGGGCCGCCCCCACCACAGGGCCCGGCCGACGATGCGGTCGCCGTCCTCGGCGATCCAGGACCATTCGGGCCGGTACATGCGCTGTGCGAGCTCGTCGCGGTAGCGGTCCGCGGATATCGAGCCGACGGGGTCCCCGACGGCCACCGCGGCGACGCGGTCGAGGTCGGCTTCGGTGGCGGAGCGGAAGGTCATGCGGTCTCCTGGGTGCGCCGGTCAGCGCGCGGTGTGCGGACGGTGGTGCCGCGGCCGGTCGGCGGCCGCGCGGACTTGATGATCACCGAGGGGGCGGTGCTTCCGCACTCCGTTATCGGGCCGGCCGGTACCGCGGCCCGCCGCCGTGTGCGCCTGGCACGCCCGGGCGGTCCGCGTTTGACTGGAAGGCGACAGACGCGTCCGCGGGCCGGCGGGATTCCCTCCCCCGACCGCGCCGGTCCCGTGGGCGAGGCCGGAGGTACCCCGTGAACACGCAGTCGCCGCCCCGCTTCGACCCCACCCGCGTCCCGCACCTGCTGGGCCCCTTCGCCCCGGTCAGCGAGGAGGTCGACGTCGAAGAGCTGGAGGTGGCCGGCCGGATCCCGGACGGCCTCGACGGCCTGTACCTGCGCAACGGGCCCAATCCGCGCTTCACGCCGATCGGCTCGTACCTGTATCCGATCGACGGCGACGGCATGCTGCACGGCGTCCGGCTCTCCGGCGGCCGAGCCCGCTACCGCAACCGCTTCGTCCGCACCCCGGCGATGGCGGCCGAGGAGAAGGCCGGGCGGGCCCTGTGGGGCGGGCTCGAATCGATGGTCACGCCGGACGCGGACCAGGTCGGGCCGCTGCTCTCCGGCACCTTCAAGGACCTGCCGGACATCAACGTCGTCCGGCACGCGGGCCGGATGCTGGCCCTCGCCGAGTCGGCGTGCCCGTACCGGATAGACGCGGAGCTGGCGACACTGGGCCGCGAGGACTTCGGCGGCGCCCTGCCGGCGGGGATCACCGCCCACCCCAAGATCGATCCCGTGACGGGCGAGATGGTCGTCTTCTGCTACGCCCTGGAGCCCCCGTACCTGACCTGGTCGGTCATCGGCCGCGACGGCGCCGTCACCCGCGGGCCGACGCCCGTCGACGGAGCGGACGAGCCGGTGATGATCCATGACATGGCGCTGACCGGCCGGTATGTGGTCCTGGTCCTCGCGCCCGCGTTCTTCGACCTGCGGGCCGCCGCAGCCGGGGGCTCCTTCCTCGCCTGGCGGCCGGAGCGGGGCACACGCGTGGCGCTGGTGCCGCGGGACGGCGGGCCGGTGCGGTGGGCTCAGGGCGAGGCCTTCTGGCTGTGGCACACCGTCAACGCGTACGACGACGGCGACGGGGCGGACGCCGCGGTCGTCCTGGACTACGTGGAGTGGAGCCGGCTGACGCTGGGCAGCGGCGACGGCAGGGCCGGCGGCGACGGCGCGGCGGAGGTGAGCGGCGGGCCGGCCCGCGCCCGCATCGACCCGGCCTCCGGCACCCTGTCCCGCACGCTGCTGGACGACTGCCGGGTGGAGTTCCCGCGCATCGACGACCGGCTCCTCGGCCGGCCCCACCGCCGCGCCGCGTTCGCCACCGGGACGGGCCGGGCGGACCTGCTGCCGGGCGAGTACGACGCCGTGCGCTGGTACGACACCGCCACCGGCGCCTCGCGGGTGTGGGCGGCGGGCGACCTCGCGGTCGGCGAGCCGGTCTTCGCGCCCGAACCGGGCAGCGGATCCGAGGAGCGCGGGTACTGGCTGTGCTTCGCCACCGACCGCACCGACGGCACGAGCTGGTTCCTCGTCTTCGCGGCCGAGGACCCCGAGTCCGGGCCGGTGGCCCGCGCCCGGATCCCCGTACGGGTCCCGCTGGGCCTGCACGGCTGCTGGCTGCCCTCGGACGGCGGCTGAGCGCCGGCGGGCGGGCGCCCGCCGGCCGGCCCGGCATGTATCTGGGTACACCCCGGTTCGGCATCCCGGACCAGTGCCGTCGCGCTCCCGGCACGGGATCGTCGACGGCATGCGAATGACACGTGTGGACGCCGGGATCGGCGCATGTTTTCTTCTTGTCGCCTTCGGTGCGGCCGGGCTGCTGGGCGCGGTGCAGCCCGCGACCGGGGTGCCGTCCGAGGTGGTGCAGCTGACCCAGTTCGGCCCGGCGCTGGGCGTCGCGGTCGCCGCACTGCTGTGGCCGCGGCGGGTGCGGTCGCTGCTCGCGGGCGGCAGCCGGGACCGCCTGCCGGGCGGCGGACGCGCCCGGCGGGACGGGATGCTGCTGCTGTGCACCGCGCCGCTGGTCGTCGCTGCGAGTGCCGGGGCGTACGCGGTCCTCGGCGGGGAGGCGGGCCCCGTACGGCCCGGGTCCGCGTTCGCGCTGATCGCCGCCGCCCAACTGGTCGGTGCGTGCGGTGAGGAGATCGGGTGGCGGTGCCTGCTCCAGCCGCTGCTGCGCGGCCGGTTCGGCACGCTCACGGCGTCGGTGCTGGTGGGCGCCGTCTGGGGCGTCTGGCACGTCCAGGTCTTCGCCCGGCATCCCGTGTACGCGGGGGCGTTCCTGCTGGCGGCGGTCGCCATGTCCGCGGTGATGGGGTGGGCCCTCGAGGGATCCGGCGGCGCCCCGCGGCTGCTGCTCGCGGGCGGGTTCCACGCCCTCGTCAACCTGGGGATGCTGCTCCTCATGGACGAGGAGGACGGAGCGGTCCTGCCCATGGCGTTGTTCGGGGCGTCCTGCCTGGCCGCCGCGGTCGTGTGGACCGCCTGCTGCGCCGGCCGGCGGGGCGGGCCGCCGGCCGCCACCCCGGCCGCCGGCTCCGGGCCCGGAGCCGCTACGCTCCCCGTGATCACGCATGATGTCCGATAGACGACCCCGCACCGCCCTCGCCCGCGCCTGCCGCGCCCTCGGCCGCTGCCAGTTGGCGAGCCTGCACGCCATCGCCGCGTCCGCGGCCGGCTCGCTGGTCGTGCTCGGCGTGCTCCTGCTGCCGGTGGGTGTCGGCTTCCGGCTGCTGCCGCCGGCCGCACGGCTCCTGCGGAGGCTGTCCGACCGCTCCCGCGCCCGGGCCGCCGCCTGGACCGGCACCGCGATCGTCCCGCCTGACCCGCTGCCCGCCCCGCCGCCCGCCTCGCGCGGGCCGGGAGCGCCCGGGCGGGCGGCGCGGGCCGTCCTCGCGGACGAGGGGTTCTGGCGCGACCTGGCGTGGGCCTGGCTGGAGCCGGTGACGGGCGGGCTCCTGGTCGCCGTACCGCTCGCGCTCGTGGAGTACGGGGCGTTCGGCGCGCTGGTCCAGCCCTTCGTGTGGCGGCGCCTGGGCGAGGGCAACTGGTACGCGTTCGTACCGGTCCACAGCACCGCCGGCGCCGGCGCCGCCCTGCTGCTCGGGCTGGCGTTCGCGGCGGCGGGGCTGCTCGCCGCGCCCCCCGTCCTCCGCCTGCATGCCCGGCTGGGCCGCAGGCTGCTCGCGGCGCCGCGCAGCACCCGGCTCACCCGGCGGATCGAGCAGCTCACCGACAGCCGCGGCCGGGCCCACGACGCGCTCGCCGCCGAACTGCGGCGCATCGAGCGCGATCTGCACGACGGACCGCAGGCGCGGCTGGTGGCGCTCGGCATGACGCTGGACCGGGCCGGCCGGCTGCTGGAGGCGGATCCGCCGGCGGCGCGCGCACTGCTGCGGGAGGTGCGGAGCAGCTCCGAGCGGGCCCTGCAGGAGTTGCGGGACCTGGTGCACGGCATCCACCCGCCGGTGCTCGCCGACCGCGGCCTCGGCGACGCCGTCCGGTCGCTCGCCCTGGACAGCTTCCTCGACGTCCGCGTCGAGGGCGGGCTGCCGGGACGGCTCCCCGCCCCCGTCGAGTCCGCCGCCTATTTCGCGGTGAGCGAGGCCCTGGCGAACGCGGCGAAGCACGCCCGCGCCCGCGAGGTGCGCGTGTCCCTCGCATACGGGGCGGGCCTGCTCCGGATCGCCGTGGCCGACGACGGCCGCGGCGGCGCCGACCCGTCGCGGGGCACCGGACTGGCCGGGCTGCGGCGGCGGTTGGATACCTTCGACGGAACCCTCGCCCTGCACAGCCCGCCGGGCGGACCGACCACCGTGACGCTGGAGATACCGTGCGCGTTGTCCTCGCCGAAGACCTCTTCCTCCTGAGGGACGGGCTGACCCGGACCCTCCGGGAGCACGGGTGCGAGGTCGTCGCCGTCGACAACGGCCCGGCCCTGCGGCAGGTCCTGCTCGACGAGACGGTCCCCGCCCCGGACGTGGCGGTGGTGGACGTGCGGCTGCCGCCGACGTTCACCGACGAGGGCCTCCAGGCGGCCCTCGAAGCGCGCCGCCGGCGGCCGGGCCTGCCCGTCCTGGTCCTCTCCCAGTACGTGGAGCAGTTGTACGCGCACGAGCTGCTGGCCGGCGGCGAGGGTGCCGTCGGGTACCTGCTGAAGGACCGTGTCACCGACACCGCGCAGTTCGTCGACGCGGTGCGCCGTGTCGCCGCGGGCGGCACGGTGATGGACCCGCAGGTGATCTCGCGGCTGCTGTCCCGCGGGGAGGCCCGCGGGACGACCGACGGCCTGACGGGGCGTGAGCGGGACGTCCTGGAGCTGATGGCGGCGGGCAGGTCGAACGCGGCGATAGCGAGCGGACTGCACATCAGCGAGAGCGCGGTCGCCAAGCACACCGCGGGGATCTTCGCGAAGCTGGGCATCGGGCCGTCGGCGGACGACAACCGCCGGGTGCTGGCGGTGCTGGCCTATCTGAAGCGGTGAGCGGCGCCGCCGGGTCAGGCGACGGCCGGCCGCTGGGCGGCCAGGCGGGCCAGGTGGGCCTCGCGGAGGTCCTCCCAAGGCGTGCAGTCCTCCGGCGCGGGGAGCCCGTTGGCGGCGATGTCCTCCAGGGCGGCGGCGAACCGGTCGGCGCCGGCCCGGGTGCGGGCGGCGTACGCGCGCACCGCGTCGGCGGCCGCGGGATCCAGCTGCTGCCGGGCGGCGGGGGCCGGCTGTTCGCTCATCGGGAGCTCCTGGGAGTTCAACTGGCTGGCCCCCTTACGGTATCGCCCGGCCCGGCCCGCGGCGGCCCGTACGCGGGATCCGCCCCGGCGGACCGTTCGCCCGCGTGCTCCCGTCCGGCGGCGGGAGGCCCGGCCAGGTGACATGCGTCGGCAAATGCGCGGCCCGCGCCCGGGGGGTCCGTACCGTGTGGGCAGGCGGTGACCGTCACGCTCCGGGAGCGGTCCCGGGCCAGGAGGTGCGCAGTGCGGCGATGGCGGGCTCTGCTGGTGCTGGGCACCGCGCAGTTCCTGATGGTGCTGGACACATCCGTCATGAACGTCTCCATCAGTGCGCTGGTGGAGGACTTCGACACCGACGTCACGGCCATCCAGGCCGTGATCACCCTGTACACGCTGGTGATGGCCGCGTGGATGATCACGGGTGGGAAGATCGGCGACATGGTGGGCCGCCGCCGCGCCTTCACCGTGGGGCTGTGCATCTACGCGGTGGGTTCGGCCATCACGGCCGTCTCGCCCGAGCTGTGGGTCCTCACGATCGGCTGGTCGGTGATCGAGGGCCTGGGCGCCGCCCTGGTCCTCCCCGCCCTGGCGGCCCTCGTGGCGGGCGCCTACCAGGGCCGCGACCGGGCCGTGGCGTACGGGGTGATCGGCGGGCTGGCCGGGGCGGGCATCGCGATCGGGCCGCTGCTGGGCGGCTGGGTGACGACGTACCTGACGTGGCGCGTCGTCTTCGCGGGCGAGGTCGTGCTCGTGGTCGCGATGCTGTGCGTGGTGCGATGGGTGGCGGAGCCGCCACGGCCCGCCCGGCCGCCCCGCCTGGACGGCGTGGGCGCGGTCCTGTCCGCGCTCGGGCTGGGCGGGGTGGTGCTGGGCATCCTGCAGAGCGGGACGTGGGGGTGGCTGGAGCCGCGCGACGCGCCGTTCACCGTCTTCGGCTTCTCCCCCACCCTCTTCGTCGTCGCCGCCGGCGGCGTCCTGCTCTGGCTGTTCCGGGTGTGGGAGCGGCGGCGCGAGGCCGGCGGCCGGGACGCCCTCGTCGACTTCTCCCTGTTCGGCGTCCCGCCGCTGCGGGCGGGGCTGACGATGCTGCTGGGTCAGAACCTGATCCTGCTGGGGCTGTTCTTCGTCATCCCGCTGTACCTGCAGATCGTGCAGGGGCTCAACGCCTTCGAGACGGGCCTGCGGCTGCTGCCGGTGTCCGTCATGATGTTCCTCTCCGCGATGAGCGGCCCGCTGCTGGGCCGGGTGGCCTCCCCGCGGACCGTGGTGAGGGTCGCCATGCTCGTCCTGCTCGCCGCCGTCCTCTGGCTTCTCTCCGCGATCCGGCCGGACCTGGACGACGCCTCCTTCGCCGGCGCGATGGCGGTGCTGGGCCTCGGCATGGGCCTGCTGGCCTCGCAGCTGGGCAACGTCGTGCAGTCGAGCGTCGCGGAGGACCGGCGCAGCGAGGCCGGGGGGCTGCAGTACACGGCGCAGAACCTGGGGTCCTCGCTCGGCACCGCCCTCATCGGATCGGTGCTCGTCGTCGCGCTCTCCGCCGTCTTCGTCCGGCAGATCGACGACAACCCGAACATCTCCGATGCGGTGCGCGAGCAGACCGGCGTCGCGATCGACCAGGGCATCAGCTTCCTGTCGACCGACCAGGTGCGCGCGGCGGTGGAGGACGCAGGAGTGCCCCCTGCGGAGGCGGACGCGTTCGTCGACGAGTACGCGCAGGCCCAGCTCCAGGGCCTGAAGACGGCGATCCTCGCCGTCGGGGGCATCACCCTGGCCTGCCTGCCCTTCAGCCGCCGGCTGCCCGCGGAGCGGCCCGGCAGCACGGCGGAGGCGCCCGCCTCGCCCTGACCCGGCCCCGCCCGCGCCGCACCCCACCCGGCCGCCTGCCTCACCCGTCCCAGGTGAGGCAGGCGGCCGTGCGCGGTGGGCACGGTGGAGGTCCGACCGGGCCGCCGTAGGGGCTCCCCGCCTGCGGACGCCGGCGCGCCGGGCGGCAGTGAGGAGGAAGCATGGACCCCACCGCACCGGGCCCCGAAGAGCGCGGGACCCCCGCCGCGGAACGCCCGCTGACCCCGCAGGAACGCGCGGAGTACGAACGGCTGCGGAAGTCCGCAGCGGTGCGCCACCGGCGGCTGCGCTACACCGGCGCGACGGTCCTGCTCCTGCTGGCGCTGCTGCTGTCGCCGGTCGGCGTCATCGCGGCCTGGCTGCACAACACCATCTCCGACCAGGACCGGTACGTGCAGACGGTCGCCCCGCTCGCGCAGGAGCCGGCCGTGCAGAACGCGGTCACCGACAAGCTGACGAACGCGGTCGTCGCGAACGTCGACGTGAAGGCCGTCACCGACGCCCTCCAGCGGGCGCTGCAGCAGGCGGACGCCCCGCCGCTGGTGGTGGAGAAGTCCGAGGCGCTGGAGGCTCCGCTGAAGAGCGCCCTGACCTCGGCGGTCCGCACCGTGGTGTCCAAGGTCGTCACCAGCGACCAGTTCGAGACGGTGTGGACGGAGGCCAACCGGCGGGCCCAGGCCGCGGTGGAGAAGGTGCTGACCGGTGAGGGGTCGAGTGCCGTCCAGGCCAGCGGGGACACCATCGTGCTGGACATCGGCACGCTGACCGACGAGCTCAAGCAGCGCCTCGTCGAGTCCGGCTTCGAGAAGGCCTCCGCCATCCCCGAGGTGAACAAGCAGGTGCCGCTGCTCCAGGTCGACAAGCTCAACGAGGCCCAGGACGCGATGCGGCTGCTGAACACCCTCGGCGTGTGGCTGCCCATCGCCGTGCTCGTGCTGGCCTCCCTGGGCGTGTGGGCCGCTCCCGCGCACCGGGTGTGGCTGATGGCCACCGCCATCGGGTTGTTCGTGATGATGCTCCTGCTGCTCGTCGGCCTGGCCGTGGCCCGGCGGATCTACCTCGACTCGGTTCCCCCGGCGACGCTCCCGCCGGATGCCGCGGCCGCCGTGTACGACACGTTCGTACGCTTCCTGCGGCTGAGCACGCGCACCCTGCTCGTCCTGTCCGTGGTCACCGCGCTGGCCGCCTACCTCTACGGGCCCGGGCGGGGCGCCCGGCTCGTCCGCCGGGCCGGGGTCCGGTCCACCGGCGCGGCCGGCCGGGCCCTCGAACGCCTGGGCATGCGCACCGGCTCCACAGGCCACTGGCTGCAGGAGCACCGGGCGTGGACGACCGGGCTGGTCATCGCCGGCGGTGCGCTCGCGCTGCTGTTGTGGAACTACCCGACGCCGGGCGTGGTGGCCCTCGTGTTCGGCATCGTCGTCCTCCTCCTCGTCGTCCTGGGCATCCTCGCCGCGGCCACGGGTGACTCCCGCCGCGGTACGGGCGGGGGCGGGACGGGGCACGGGTCCGGCCTGCGCCCGGGATGAGGCTGCCCGCGGCGCGGGCGCGGCTGCGGCGGTTCACCGGCCGCCTCATGGAGGTGAACCCGCTGGACAGCGCGTTCCGGCTGGCCGCCCAGACCTTCCTGGCGGCGATCCCCCTCCTCCTGGTGGTGGCGGCGTTCGCGCCGCCGCCGATGAAGGAGCTGATGTCGGACTCGCTGAGCGCGGTCCTCGGCATCACCGGCGACACCCTCCAGGAGGTGCGTACCGCGTACGGCGCGAGCGGCGCGGTGCGCGACGCGTCGGGAGCCGTGGGGGTCGTCGTGGCTGTGCTGTCGGCGACCGCGGTGAGCCGGGCCCTGCAGGCCGTGTGCGAACGGTGCTGGCGCCTGCCGAAGGCGAGCATCCGCAGCGTGGCGTGGCGCTGGGTCGCCTGGCTTGTGGTGTGGCTGGTGGTGCTGTTCGTGCAGGCGCCGCTGCGCCGCGGCTTCGGGTTGGGGCCGGCGCCCGGCTTCCTGCTGTCGCTGGCGGTGTCCGTCCTGCTGTGGTGGTGGACGCAGCACCTCATGCTGTGCGCGCGGATCGGCTGGCTCCCGCTGCTGCCGGGCGCACTGCTCACCGGGACGGGAATGGTCCTCTTCGCGTACGCGTCGGGGCTCCTGATGCCGGTCGCCATGAAGCGCGGGTACGAGGAGTTCGGCATGCTCGGCCCGGTCTTCACCCTGCTGACCTGGCTCATCGCGGCATTCGTGGTGGCCGTCGCCGGGCTGGCCCTCGGGCAGTGGGCGGCTGCGTCCGCCTGGTACGCCCGCCTCACCTCCCGCGGGTGATCCGCGCGGGCCGTCCGTGGCGCACAGTCGGATCCGGCACCCCCGGTGGGTGCCGGGACTCAGGGAACGTCCACGATCGGAGTCGAAGCCATGACAACCACGCAGACGGGCCGGGAGGGCTACCACCCCTTCGCGAGCGGTCTGGTCGTCTTCGCGTCCGTGATGCTGATCGTCTTCGGCATCCTCGACTTCTTCCGCGGCCTGATGGCCATCGCCCGGAACGAGGTCTTCGTCAGCACGCCCAACTACATGTTCAAGTTCGACCTGACGGCCTGGGGATGGCTGCACCTGATCTTCGGGCTCCTCGCGATCGCCATCGGCCTCGGCCTGATGAAGCCGTCGCGGTGGGCGCGGATCGGCGGGGTCGTCCTCGCGGGCATCCTGGTCATCGTCAACTTCCTCTCCCTGCCGTACTACCCGCTGTGGTCGCTCGTGGCCATCGCCATGTACTGCGCCGTCATCTGGGCCCTGTGCGTGGTGAGGACCCCGGACACCCCGTGAGCCCGGTGCCGCCTCCGGCTCCGCGATCGGCTCTCGGATCGCCCGCGCACGGCCTTCGGCACGCCGCTCGGACCCGCCGGTACCGCCCCGGCGCGGGCGGTCCGGCGGGCGGGTCGGCGGCGGGAGGTGTCAGCCGCCGCCCCCGGTGAGCAGCGGTTGCCGCCCGGGGAGAGGCGGGTCGGGCGCACTCTGCGCGTGAAGGCCTGCCGGAGAGCGTGCCGGACTCGTGTCCGTCGTGCCGGCTGCCCGCACGCCGACGGCGGAGAATCCGGCGCATGCCCCGCACAGCCGAAGACGGACGACCCCACCGGGCGGGCCTTCCGCCGTGCACGGCTCCCCGGCGGCATGCCCGACCGGCGCGCGGGTGCGCCGGGTTGGACATCCGGGCGTTCTCGGGCGGGCGGCCGCCCCTGGTCTCCCCCGGCTCGGTACGGGTGTGGAGCACTACCGGCCATCCTTCCCGATCCGGGCCCGCGGGCCGGGAGCCCGTGCCAGAGTCGTCCCCGTCCAGGAGGGTCATCCGCGATGCGGGTTGTCATGGAGGGGGCACCACATGCGATCGAACAGGCTGGTGAGGGGACTCGTCACCGCCACGGCACTGGCTGCGGTCACCGCGGGGAGCCTGGCGGCTTCCGGCACCGCCTTCGCCGCAACGCCGGAGAGGTCGCAGGGCGCGGTCGCCGGGCCCGCCTCGGCCACCGAGGTCGTCAACCTCGGGCTGAGCTCCTCGCAGGCGAAGCGCGTCCAGTTCTACCTCCGCTACTACGCCGGGGTCTACACGGGCGCGATCGACGGCCTCCTCGGTACGGAGAGCTGGAAGGGCATGCAGCGGGTCCTGCGCTCCTACGGCTACACCGGGGCCATCGACGGCATCGTGGGGACCGGAACGATCAAGGCTCTTCAGCAGTACCTGAAGAGCGACGGGTTCTACTCGGGAGCAATCGACGGCATAGCCGGATCCGGTACCCGGGCCGCGTTCGCGGCCTGGGCCGACCAGCTGCCCATGGACTGACGCCGGGGGCAGTGGGGCTGGGCACCTGCGCGAGGGCGGCCGTTCATGCCGGAACCCGCGCCGGCCGAGGAGTCGGGGCGGGTCCACGCCGCGGGGATCGGCGGCGTTCATCCGGCCGGAGGACCGGATCGATAACCCACACGGGTGCACCGTGTCATCCGTGGGTGGCAAGGGTGATCCTTCTCCTTCCGGGGTCTTCTACGGTCGCCACAAGCTCAGCGAAAGGAATCCCGTGCGACCGGTTTCCACTCTCCGGACCCTGCTGGCCACCGCCGCCCTGGTCGGCGGTACGGTCATGGCCACCGCGACGCCCGCCGGCGCGGCCACCTGCCCCCACCGCGACTCGCCGAAGATCCCCGGCGCGAAGGCCGACTGGACCCTGACCTGTCGCAACGTCGAAGGCCAGCCCGCCCTCTACATCGACGGATGGGTGGAGGACACCCGGCGCGACGCCCTGTGCGCGGTCGTCCGCATCACCCCGGAGAGGCAGAACCACCCGGACGAGGTACGGGCCTGCGGATACGGGGAGCGCGTACAGATCCACGAGTTCTACCGGGGTCGAAGCGCCGTCGTGAGGCTCGCCAACAGCCGGTGATGCCGAGCCCGGCCCCGTCTTCGCCTGGCCCCGCCGGTTCGAACGGCTCCACTAAGGTGGTCCCGTGACAGTGGGGGGCGGGGTGCTGATCGGGGGCCGGTACCGGCTCCTCGACGTGATCGGCCAGGGCGGCATGGGCCGCGTGTGGCGGGGTCGGGACGAGACTCTGGGCCGCGAGGTCGCGGTGAAGGAGCTGCTGCTCCCTCCCGGCGTGGACGGGGCCGAGCGGGAGCTGCTCGTGCGGCGCGTCCTGCGCGAGGCCCGGGCCGGCGCCCGCCTCGACCACCCCGGCATCGTCACCGTGCACGACGTCGTCGAACACGCGGGGGCGCCGGTGATCGTGATGGAGTACGTGCGCGGCCGCTCACTCGGAGCGGTCCTGAAGGCGGACGGTCCGCTGCCGGTCGCCCGGGCGGCCGCCATCGGCGAGGCGGTCCTCCGGGCGCTGCGCCGCGCCCACGACACCGGCATCGTGCACCGCGACCTGAAGCCCGACAACGTGCTGCTCACGGAAGACCGGGTCGTCATCACCGACTTCGGCATCGCGCACACGGCCGACGCCACCACCGCGCTGACCCGAACCGGAGCCGTGCTCGGGACGCCCGCCTACATGGCGCCCGAGCAGCTGCTCGGGCGGCCGGCCGACCCGGCGAACGACCTGTGGGCCCTCGGGGCGACGCTGTACACGGCCGTCGAGGGCCAAGCGCCTTTCACCGCCGAGACGTTCAGCGCGCTCTGCATCGCGGTGGCGACGCAGGAGCCGCGTCCACCGGCCCGCGCCGGCGCGCTGGCGCCATTGCTCGTGTCGCTGCTGACGAAGGACCCGGAGCGGCGGGCGACCGCGGAGGAGGCGCTGGCGGCGCTGGAGGCCGCGGCCCGCGGCGGCGACCCCTCGGGGGCGGGCCCCGGCCCGGCGGCCCGGGCGGCAGTGCCCTCGGCCGTACCGGTGCCACGGCCCGGCGATGCGGCGCCCGTGCCGGTGCAGGCGCCGGTGCCGGTGCAGGCGCCGGTGCCGGGCGCGACGGCGGCCGTACGGGGCCCGGGCGCCGCGGCGCGGGCCCGTCTCGTCCGCTTCGCCGGGTGTTTCGCCCTGATCCTGCTGGCGGGCACGCTGCTGCCGTGGAACCACCTGGCGGCCCTCCCGCACGGGCTGGGCCCCACCGGGCTGGCCGTCATCGCCCTGGTGGCGCTCGCCCATGCCCTGCCGCGGCCCCGCCTGCGCCCGGCCGTGGTCCTGCCGGTCCTCTTCGCGGCGGACGTCGCGCTGTTCCACGCACTGCGGCTGGTCCTCGGCTGGCGGCAGACCGGGTTCGGCACGCTGCCCTGGCACGTCGGCGTCAACATGCTGGTCATCAGCGTCGGCGCCTGGCTGCTGTGGTGGAAGGTGCCGGGCAGCAGGCGGGGCGGCGGCAGGGCATGGGCGAGCGCCACCAGGGCGATGA
>NZ_RPSE01000139.1:0-14001 GCF_003949955.1 Streptomyces sp. WAC05292 | reverse complement strand
GGATCCACCGGGTGACGGCCGCATTCCCCGCGGCCCGCTGCACGGGATTGCCGCCTTGCAGCGGGCCGCGGGGAATGCGGCCGTCACCCGGTGGATCCAGCGTGCCGCCGAGCCGCCGGAGGCGGGGCGGGAGCGGGAGTACGCGATGGCGCCTACCGCGCACGCGGAGTGGAGCGACTTCTGCTCGATGATGAGGGAAGCCGGAGTCGCCGATGACGTGGTCGATGACGCTTGGCAGTTGGTGTTGGGCGGCCTCGCCGAGCAGGGGCAGGTCAACGCGGAGGCCGCGCAGATCCAGGACGTGCAGGAGCGGCGCGGCCACGCCATGTCGAACACGTGGTTCTCGGATCTGGTGAAGCTCGTGGGGAACCACCTGGAGATCGACACGCCCACGCTGGCCCTGTGGTCCGGCGGCGAGGCGGTCAGTCGGTATGCCGCGGTGAGGGGGCACACGCCGTTGGAGGAAACCCGGTTCGGGCGGGTGCTCGACAGGCTGGTGATCACGCCGGACTGGGACCTGAAGTTGCCGATGTGGCGCGTGGTGTCCCAGGCGTTCGTGAGCCGGGCCACCGTGCCCGTGCATGTCTTCATGCGGGCCTACGAACCGGAGAGCGTGCTCTTGTTGCAGGAGGTGCCGCAGTTGCGGGCGATTCAGACGATGAATCCCAACGTGACACTGCACTGGCATCCGCTGTACACGCAGCCCGACGGGACGCTGCGGGAGGTGAATTCCGACCTGGAGTTGGTGGACGACGCGGCCTATACGAGTCGGGACCATTGTGTCGCTGCCCTCTACCAGTACTTGCTGCGGGTGCACGACCGCGGGAACGCCCAGGGGGAGCACGCCTATCGGGCCATGAGCGCCATGCTCGGCGCCAACGGCAATCCGCAGGACTGACGCCTCCGCGGCGTCAGTGCAGGGGGCCCGCGATGGCTCGCAGGGCGGTCAGGTGGCGGGCGTAGGCCGCGCGGCCGGCGTCGGTCAGGTAGAGCCAGGTGCGGGGGCGGCGGCCCGCCCGGCCCTTCTCGATGCCCAGCCAGCCCGCCTCCTCCAGGCGCGTCGCCTGCTTCGAGAGCGCCGAGTCCGTGATCTCCACGAGGTCGCGGACGTAGGCGAACTCGGCCTTGTCGACGCCCGCGAGCGCCGCGACGACCGACAGGCGGACCGCCGAGTTGAGGAGGGGTTCGAGGGCGTGCCGGGGGTGCCCCGTCGTCGGGGCCGGCTTGGTCGTCATGCCGGGCGCGATTCGCGGAGGGCGGCGACCGCCGCCGGGGCGGCGCAGGCCAGGGCTGCCGCGGCCGCGAAGGGGACGCTGTCCGTGAACGCGGTCAGGCCCAGCGCGAGGCTCGCGCAGTAGGCCGCGGCCCAGGCGCCGATCACCGTCAGGTGGCTGCGGCCCATGCCGCGCGGCACCACCGGCTGGCGTACGGCGAACACCGAGAGGGCGGTGACCGCCAGCACGTTGGCCGGCATCGTGACGGCGAGCGCCGCCGGGCCGCGCCACAGCAGTACCGCGGGGACGAGGACGAGCTGCCACGCGGCGAACAGCCACAGGTAGCGGCCGTACCAGCCCTTGCCTGGCCGAGCTGCTGCCTCGATCCGGGCAATGCCTTTCAGTGCTGTGATCGCGTCCGTTTCGTTCGTCATGCGTCCCCCGTACGTCGTTGCGCGCCGGACGGTTTCCCTTTGCCGCCCGGCATCTACTTTCCACTTTAGCAAGTAGATGCCTGAGGGGAAGTCCGCACTGCCGCCGGACGTGGCAGGGCCCGGCCGGTTCAACCGGCCGGGCCCTGCGGTGGGTGGCGGGGTGTCAGGCCGTCGCCGTCACCGTCTCCGGCTGGGCCCGGGGTGTCGCCTCGTCCGGCGTGGTCGGGTCCGCCGCCGGGCGGGCTGCGGGCGTGCGGGGGATCGCCAGGGCGGCCACGGCGCCCACGAGGACGACCGCCACGCCGACCCAGATCGCCGGCTTCATGCCGTCGACGAACTGCTGGGCGTTCGCCGCGGAGCCGTTGCGGACGAACACCGTGGCCAGGACGGCGATGCCGAGGGCGCCGCCGACCTCGCGGGCCGTGGTGTTCGCGCCCGACGCCGTGCCGTACAGCTTCTGGGAGACCGAGGAGAGGACGACCGCCGCGGTCGGGGCGAAGGCGAAGCCCATGCCGGTACCGCCGATGACCATGCCGCCGACGAGGTGGGAGTACGGGGTGTCGTCCGTCGCCACCAGGGCGATCCAGCCGAGGCCGACCGCCTGGAGGAAGAGGCCGAGCGCCATCAGGCGGCCGCCGCCGACGCGGTCGGTCAGGATGCCGGCCAGCGGCGCGATGAACATCGGCATCAGGGTCCACGCGAGCGTCAGCACGCCCGCCTCCAGCGGGGTGCGGACCGGGGCGATCTGGAGGTACTGGGAGAGCAGGAAGATCGACCCGAAGACGCCGAAGTACATCGCCCCCGAGACCGCGTTGCACAGGACGAACGAGCGGATCCGGTACAGCGACAGCGGCAGCATCGGCTCCGCGGCCCGCGCCTCCCAGGCGACGAACCCGGCGAGCAGGACCGCGCCGGCGGCGAACGCGCCGATGATGGCGGGGTCGGTCCAGCCGTCCTCGGAGCCGTTGACGATGCCCCAGACCAGGGCGACGAGCCCGCCGGTGGCCAGGACCATGCCGAACAGGTCGAGGCGGGTGCCGGCCAGCCGGCTCTCGTCCAGGACCTTCAGCACCAGCGGGACCGCGATCAGGCAGACGGGGACGTTGATCCAGAAGATCCAGTGCCAGTCGATGCCGTCGACGACGGCGCCGCCGACCAGCGGTCCGAAGGCCACGGCCAGGCCGCTGAACGCCGACCACAGCCCGAGGGCGAGGTTGCGCCGGTTGGCCGGTACGGCCTGCGCCAGCAGGGTCATCGACAGCGGCATCACCGCCGCCGCGCCCACGCCCTGCGCGGTGCGGCCGGCGATCAGCTCGGCGGTGGTGTCGCACAGGCCGCAGTAGACGGAGGCGGCGGTGAAGAGGCCGATGCCCAGGAGGAAGACCCTGCGCCGGCCGAACCGGTCGCCGAGGGCCGCGCCAGTGAGGAGCAGGCAGGCGAACGCCAGCACGTACGCGTTGACGAACCACTGGAGGTCCTGCGTGTCCGCGCTCAGGTCCTTGGCCAGGGTGGGCAGGGCGGTGGAGACGACGAGGTTGTTCAGGGCGACCATGAACATCGGGACGCTCGTCGCGGTGATCAGCAGCCACAGGGCCGGGCGGCGGCGCCCCGCGCCCTCGTCCGCTCCTAAGGCGCCCGGGCCGCCGGGGCCCGTGCTCGGGGTCTTGGTCTGGTTCGTGCTCATCCGGGGGTCTCCAGTACGAAGGCGGGGGACGGAAGACGGTCGTGCGAGGGAGTGGCCCCGACCCGGGGCGGGGGTGTCCCGGGTCGGGAGAAGAGGGGTCCGGGCGGGGTGCGGCGCGCCCGGAGGGCGCCGTCAGGAGGCGTTCTCGGCGTCCGCGCGCAGCTGCGCGGCGAGGCGGGCGCGCGCGTCGTCCCAGTCCAGCGGGAGTTCGCCGGCGGGCAGCTCCCAGAAGGTGAAGACGGACGTGCGCATCGTGGACCGCAGTTCGCGCATGATGCCGCGGTGCGGTTCGGCCCGCGCGTAGCCGTGGATCGCCTCGCGGCTCTCCCAGGCGGACAGCGTCCAGAACGTGCGCTTGAGGGGTTCGGCGATCAGGGAGGCCTCGACTGCTCCGCGCGACGTCTTCAGCTGGGCCCAGGCTGCGAGGGCGCGGACGAAGAAGCGGGGGACGTCGGCGAGCGACTTGACCTCGAAGCGGGAGGCCATGATGTGGGTCCGGGTGTCAGCGGGGACCGGCTTGCTGCTCTTCCAGGTGAGTTTGGGCACCGTGGGTCTCGCCTTCAGTATTGGTGAGTGGCAGTATCCATGATAGATAGTGGCACTGTCCACTAGCTGATCCTAGAGTGGGAATGAGCCGGGAGAAGGAAGAGCGATGCGTATCTCGGAGCTGAGCCGCCGCAGCGGGGTGCCGATCACCACCATCAAGTACTACCTCCGCGAGGGACTGCTGCATCCCGGACGTGCCACCGCCCCGAACCAGGCCGAGTACGACGAGTCGCACGTACGGCGCCTCCGCCTGGTCAGGGCCCTGGTCGGGGTGCGAGGGCTGAGCGTGGGCGCCGCCAAGGAGGTCCTCGGCGGCGTGTACGAGCGGGAGGGCGACCCCCACCGCGTCCTCGGCCTCGTCCTCGGCGCCACCGCCGACGCGGCGGACACCGGGTACGCGGCCGGGGCCGCGGAGAGCCCCCGCATGACCGAGGTCGACGCCCTGATGGACGCCCTCGGCTGGCAGGTCTCCGAGGGGGCCTCCGGCAAGGCGGTCGTCGCCCGGACCCTCGACACCCTCGCCGAGCTCGGCACGGACTACGACTGGAAGCGGCTCGTCCCCTACGGCGAGCTCGCCGCCCGGATCGCCGCCGTCGACCTCGACGGGATCGAGGGGATCAGCGACCCGCTCGAAATGGCCGAGCGGGCCCTGGTGCTGACGGTCCTGCTGGAGCCGGCCCTGATGGCACTGCGCCGGCTCGCCCAGGAGCACCAGTCCGCGGTCCGCCGGGGCACCGGGCCCGAGGGCCCGGACGCTCCCGGCGCGCCCGCGGGCGGCGTCAGCCCTGCGCCTGCTCCCTGAGCTCCTTCAGGAGCTGGGCCGCGGCCTCGGCGCCCGAGGAGAAGCCCGCCTCGTGCGAGCCGATCTGGTCCCAGCCCAGCTTCCGGGAGTGGAAGTAGGAGCCGGCCAGCTTCAGCCGCGTCCCCTCGTTGACGTTGTATATGTCCGCCTGGAGGTTGCGGACGTTGATGTCGATGATCGGGTGCGTGTACGGGAACTCCGCGATCACCGTCTCCGGGTCCACCTCCAGCGGGTAGTCCAGCGTCACGAAGTAGTCCTTCTCCGCGGTGAAGCCGTGCAGCTTGTTCATGTAGTACGCCACGTACTGCTTCGCCTCGCCGCCCGCCTCGACCTGCCCGTAGTTCCAGGCCTCCCAGCGCTCCTTCGTCGCCGGCATGACCGACGCGTCGGTGTGCAGCACCACCCGCGAGGAGCTGTAGCGCACCGGCCCCAGCACCTCCTTCTGGCGGGCCGACGGGTTCTCCAGCAGCGCCAGCGCCTCGTCCGCGTGGGTGCCCACGACGACGTAGTCGAACGTCTCGCTGCCCTTCGCCGTCGTCACCGTGACGCCGTCCGCCTCCTGCCGGATCGACGTCGCCGGCTCCGCCACGCGCAGGTCGCCGCCGATCGCGGCGATCGCCTTGCGCACGTACGAGATCGAGCCGCCGCCGACCGTCCGCCAGTCCACCTTGCGGCCGCCGAGGCCGCCCTCGTCGTGCCCCAGGTAGAAGGCGATCACCGTCGAGGCCGGGATCTCCCAGATCAGCTCCGCCGGCACCGACCACACCGCCGAGCACAGCAGGATCACGTACGAGTACCGGAACGCCTCGCTGTAGCCGCCCCGGTCCAGGTACTCGCCCAGCGGGATGTCCGCCTTCTTGCGCAGGAAGTCGCGGCGGCCCTCCTCGTGGAAGCGGCGCGCCTCCCGCCAGATCGTGACGAACTCCTCCGAGTAGCGGCCGACGACCTCCTCCTCCGACAGGTCCAGCTCCCGCGTGCCGTACTCCAGCCCGCTGTCCAGGTCGAAGAAGTTGAAGCCGCCCAGGTGCTCCACCGCCTCCACGCCCAGCTCCTCGAAGAAGCCGAACAGGTTCGGGTAGGCCGGCCGGTTGAAGACCACGAAAGCGGTGTCGATGCCGAGGATGCGGCCGTCGTCCTCCACCTCCACGGTGTTGGCGTGCCCGCCGAGCCGGTCCTCCCGCTCGAACACGGTGATTTGCGCGTGCTCGCGCAGGTGGTAGGCAGCGGAGATCCCGGCGACGCCGGCGCCGACGATCGCGACGCGGGGAGTGGGATTCTGCGACATGGAAACGTCCTTCACAGTCGTTGCGGCGATGTCAGATGCGGGCGGCGGAGGAGTCGGAGGTCCGCTTGGCGAGCGGGAACTGCCAGAGCGAGAACAGCCGGTCCTCCCGGTGCAGATGCCGCAGCACCTGCATCACGTCGTCGACCACGGACTGGTC
Organism: Streptomyces sp. WAC05292; assembly: GCF_003949955.1. Taxonomy (NCBI): domain Bacteria; kingdom Bacillati; phylum Actinomycetota; class Actinomycetes; order Kitasatosporales; family Streptomycetaceae; genus Streptomyces; species Streptomyces sp. WAC05292. The sequence goes on along the minus strand of NZ_RPSE01000139.1, from coordinate 7,879 downwards.
CGTGACCGCTTCGTGCGGGTACAACTCCCTGCGTACGCGCTCCAACTGGAGCAGCAGTAGAGCGGGATTGGGGAGCGGGGCCTCGAGTACCCCCTGCGAGTGAACGTACGACAGCACGACCGCCGCCGCCGCGTGCACCAGGCAGTACTCCTTGGCCAGGTCGAACAGCTCCGGCGACTGCGCGTACGCCCGGCCCAGCCGCGCCTTCAGCTCCCGCGCCCGCCCGTGCAGCGCGCCCGCGCGCCCCACCAGCTCCTCCGCGGTGTCCGCCGCGGCCAGCAGCCGCTCCCGGTCCGTGCCCGCCGCCCGCTCCGCGAGCTCCCGCAGCCGGCGGATCCCCTCCGGCGCGGCCAGCACCGCGTCGTCCAGGCCGCCCCGGCTGAACAGCTCCTGCTTCCACGGCGCGTACGGCGGCAGCTCCGCGTCCATCCCGAACAGCGTCGCGGCACGCTCCTCGGCCACCGCCACGGCCGCCGGATCCGGGTCGGCCGCCGACGCCAGCAGGCTGCCCAGCTGGTGGCCCAGGTTGCGCAGGTTCACCACCGTGTTGCCGTCGGCGATGTCGGTGATCAGGATGTCGCGGACCATCTTCTGGTGCATGCCGTAGTGCGGGTGGTCGCGGACGAACGTCCGCGCGCCCAGCACCACCGTCAGCTGCGACAGCGTCCGCTGCAGCTTCGTCGGCACCAGGTACTTCACCACCGACGACCACACGCTGACCTGCTCCGGCGCCGCCTGCAGGCTGCGCGTCGCGCCCAGGAACACCGCGTCCGCCAGCATCAGGTCCGCGAACGCCTCCGCCAGCTGCCGCCGCGTGTACGGGACGTCCGCGACGGTGTCGCCCAGCAGCACCCGGCTCTCCGCGAAGTCCATCGCCAGGCGCAGGCTCGTGTCCACCGCGGCCAGCGCCAGGTGCATCAGCACCACGCGGGCCGTCTGGCTCGCCTTCAGGGCGATCTCCAGGCCCTCCCCGCGGCGCCCCAGCATCGCCGAGTCCGGGACGAACGTCCCGTCGAAGCGGACCCCGCTGAGGTCCAGCGCCCGCACCCCGTACAGGTTCTCGAACGGCGTGTCCTCGATCGTGCCCGGCTCCGCCAGCCACTTGTCGACCACGAACAGCGAGTACGCGGCCGGGCCCGGCCGCTCCCCGGTGCGGGCGAACACGACCATCTTGTCTGCGACCGTCGCATTGCCGATCGGCCACTTCTCGCCGTACAGCCGCCAGCCGCCCTCGACCCGCTCGGCCCGCACCTCGTTCGCCACCAGGTCGCTGCCGTGCACCCGCTCCGACAGGCCCCAGGACATCGAGCTGCCCCGCCGCATGTCCGCGATCAGCGCGCGCTTCTGCTCCTCCGTGCCGGTGATCCACGCCGGCATGAAGCTGAGGTTGTTCAGCGCCGTGCCGACCGCGGTCGACGGGTCGCGGCGCGCCACCAGGCGCATCAGGTTGACCCCGGTCTCCACGTTGCCCGCGAGGCCGCCCTGCTCGGCCGGCAGGCCCCGCAGGTGCGCGCCCCACCGGCGCAGCAGGTTCACGTAGTGCACCGGGTAGGCGCCGCTCTCGTCGAACTCCAGGACCCCGGCGAACGGCATCCGGCTGTCCGGGTCGTGCGGGTCGCCGAGGTACTCCTCGAGCTCCGCGGCCAGCGCGGTCAGATCGGACTTGGACATCAGGACTCTTCCCGTCGGTTCGTGGCCAGCCGCACCGGCAGCGCGGTGAACAGCAGGCCGGACTCCCGCAGTGCCAGCGCCGCGTCGAGCGCCGGCTCCAGCACCGCGCCCCGCCGCCGCGGGTCGGTGCCGTCGGCGCGGGCCAGCAGATAGCCGAGGACCGCGCCCAGCCAGCCCGCCGAGCCGGGCTCCGTCCCGTACAGCGGGCGGTCCCGGTTGGCCCGCCACAGGTGGACCGCGCAGCCCGCCGCGTGCAGCCACGCGTACCGCTCGGCCGCGTCCACCAGCGCGTTCGGCTCGGCACCCGGCCCGCGGGCCGCGCGGGTCAGCCCGCCCAAACCCGCCACCGCGGCCGCCAGCTCCTCCACCAGCGCCGCGACCGGCGCCGCGGACGCGTCCGCCGCGAGAGCCGCCGACACCTCCGCCGCCGCCTCCGGCAGGGCTGCCAGGACCGGGTCGGCGCCCCGGGCGAACATGTCGAGCCGGCCCGGCTCGTACGCCGGCAGCGCGGCGTCCAGGGCGAACAGCGCGGACAGCGCGCCCGGATCGGCCGCCGCGGCGCCGCCCTCGGTGAGGGTGGGCACCTGGCCGGCGTACGACTTCAGGTTCGCCAGGGTGCTCGCGTCGATCACCCGGACCACCGCAGTGTCCCGCTGGAGCTTCTGGAACAGCCCCGCGCCGCCCTCGCCCTCGCGCAGCACCGAGCGGGTGGCCAGCACCGCGCCCGCCCGCCGGACCAGCTCCTCGCAGGACTCCGCCACCACGTGCTTGGCCGCCGGAGCCCACACCGAGAACGCCTCCGGCACCACGTGCACGCCGCGGGCCGCCGTCAGCGCCGACACGTCCGCCGCGAGCAGCGCCGCCGCCGCGACCGACAGCTCGCGCCGCGGCCACGGCGACGACGCCAGCACCGCCCTGCCGACCTTCCGCACGGCCGCGAAGTCCAGGGCGATGCGGACGGCGCTGTCCGCGATGCCCAGGCTGCCGGCCATGCTCATCAGGCGGACCGCCTGCTGCGCCTTGACGGCCGCCTCCAGGCCCTCGCCCTCCCGGCCGACACGCGCCCCGTCCGGCACCCGCAGGCCCGTGAACCGCAGGCGCGCCAGGTCGATCCCGCGCATCCCGTTCGTCGCGGCCGCCGGCAGCCGCTCCAGCTGACCCGCCGGCACGTCCCGCAGGTCCAGCAGGACCGCCGAGAACGCGCCGGGACCGCGGGCCCCGGTGCGGGCGACCACGTACACCGCCTCGCACCGCAGGCCCAGCCCGACCATCCACTTCTCGCCGTCCAGCACGCCGTCCGCGCTCAGCGCGACCTCGTTGGCCAGCAGGTCGCTGCCGTGCGCCGACTCGGTGAGCGCGAAGCCCACCGCGCCGCCGCCCCGCAGGACCTCCGCGGCGAGCTGCTGCTGCTCCACGCTGCCGTGCAGCTGCAGGCAGGTCGCCGCGATGATGCTGAACATCGTGCCGGGCATGATGTTGACGTCCCGGCGGGCCGCCGACCGCACCAGCGTCAGGCTGCGGTCGAAGGCCTCGAACGTGCCGCCCCACTCCTTGGGCAGGTAGTTCAGGTGGAACCCGGCCCGCGCCAGCTCGGCGCAGAACTCCGCCGGGAACGCGTCCCGCTCGTCGCGGCCGACGGCCGCCGCGAACCCGTACGGATTCGCGTCGTCCGCCGGGTCGCCCAGCAGCGTCTCCAGCTCCTCCGCGTCGCGCACGCTCACGGCATCCCCGCCGAGGTCTCCAGCGGCACCGGCCGGTAGTCCGCGGCGGACGCCGGCACGTGCACGCCCGCGTTGCGCAGCTGGTTCAGCCGGGTGTGGAAGGCTGCGCCCCGCATCAGGTGGTGGGCCACCTCGGCGACCCGGCGGTTGCCGGGCGTCTTGAGGTAGCTGCCGGTCACCCAGTCGTTGAAGCTGCCCATGGCCGGCCCGCACCACACCTGGTAGTCCATGGCCCGGTCCGCGTCGCCGACGACCGCCCACCGCGAGGCCATGCCGAGGTACCAGCGGAACACCAGGGCCATCTTCCGCTTCGGGCTGTCGGCCGCGCGGGCCAGCTGCTCGGGGTCGCGCCGGGTGAAGTAGCGCACGCACTCCTGCCAGACGTCCTCCAGCGGCCGCCGGAACACCTGCGACTCCAGCTTCGCCCGGTCGGCGGCCGGGATGTCCTCCAGCCCGTCGTACGCCTGGTACAGCTCGTAGAGGCGGCGGGCGCGCATCGGGAAGAACGTGCCCTTCTTCAGGACCTGGAGGTCCACGCCCATCTCGAACATGTCGGCCGCCGGGGCCATCTCGCAGTCCGCGATGCCCGCCTCCGCGAGCATCGCCTTGGCGGCGGTGGAGGCGCCCGACTCCAGGCAGGACTGGTTCACCGAGCCGGTCACCGCGTACGCGGCGCCCATCGCGAAGGCGGCCGCGACCGCGACCGGGGTGCCCAGGCCGCCGCCGGCGCCGACCCGGATCGGGACGGCGTACCGGTACTCGCGCTGGACGTTGTCCCGCAGCCGCAGGATCGACGGCAGCAGCGCGGGCAGCGGCCGGCGGTCGGTGTGGCCGCCGGAGTCGGCCTCGACGGTGATGTCGTCGGCCAGCGGCAGATGGCGGGCCAGCTCGGCCTGCTCCGCCGTCACCAGCCCCTGCTCCAGCAGGGCCGCGACCAGCGCGGCCGGCGCCGGCCGCATGAACCGCTCGGCGGTCTCCGGCCGGCTGATCTTGGCGATCAGCCGGTTGTCGGCGGCGACGCGGCCGTCCTCGTCCCGGCGCAGCCCCGCCAGCCGGTAGCGCACCACGTGCGGGGTGAGGTCCATGTACGCCGACGCCTCCACGCAGCGCACCCCGTGCCGCAGGAACAGCTCGACGGCCTCCCGCTCCAGCCGGTCCTCGCTCGGGCTGTGGATCAGGTTCACCGCGAACGGCAGGCCGGGGATCTCCGCGGCGAACCGGGCCAGCGCCGCCTCGATGTGCTCGGGCAGCAGGCCGGCCGCGCCGAAGGAGGCCAGGAACCCCTCCCGGGCGAGGGCGACGACCATGTCGGCGGAGGCGATCCCGCCCGCCATGGCGCCCGCCATGTACGCGTACTTCACCCCGTGCGCGGCGCGGAAGGCGGCCGAGCCCAGCCGCTCCGGCGGGAGCGGCTGCGCGGCGGCCAGCAGGGGCAGGCCGTCGCCGTCGGCGGTCGCGAAACCGCCGGCGGCGGCGCCGATGCCCTCACGGGTGACGGTGATGAAACACGGGTGGTCCAGATCGGCCAGCACCTGGTAGATCCCGGCGGGGTCGATGCTCGGGTTGCGCTCTCCGTACCACCGGAGAGGGGTCTCGAGAGTGTCCATGGGGAAACGAAGCTCCTTGGGCTCAGCTGTCGGGCCGTCAGGCCTCGGTGGAACGGACCTCGATGGCCACGTCGGTGAGTTCGTAGATGCGCAGTCCCGGCTTCGACAGCTCGGCGTCGGCGATGACCAGCAGGCGCCCCTCCTCGCGGCGCACCTCCTTGACGTGCACGTCGAAGGAGAGCTCCTTGTCGTGGCGCAGGATCTGGCCGCGGTACTTCCAGGACATCTCCACCCCGGTCGCCATCGCGAAGCGCGGCCGCTCGAAGCCCTCGGCGAGGTTCTCCTCGATCACGTACAGGCGCATCGCCTGGAGGATCGCCTCGACGCCGAGCGAGCCGGGCATCACGGGGTCGCGGTGGAAGTGGCAGTCGAAGTACCACTCGTCGGGGCGGATCGCCCGGTGGCCGTGCAGGTAGCCGCGGCCGTGCCGGCCGCCGTCCTCGACGAGGTCCACCCGGTCGACGAGCGCGTACCGGCCGCCGGGCAGGTGCAGGTGGCCGCCGGACGGGTCGGTGAAGGCGGGTGCGCCCTCCGGGAGCTCGATGCGGCGGACCTTCGCCGGGTCGACCTCGTTCGTCTCGATCCAGGGGGCGACGTACTTGCCGTTGTCCAGGCCCACCTGGTTGGCCAGGGCCGCGTCGCTGAAGTAGCCGAACAGCGACTCGCCCGTGTAGAAGACCTCGCCGTCGGCCGACAGCTCGTAGGAGAAGTTCTGCAGGACGGCGCCGGTGACGGCGCTGGTCATCAGGAGCCTGGAGTGGTGGCGGATGGTCTTGCCCCGCAGGTCGATGTCCTTGACCAGGGTGGCGCGGCCGTCCAGGTTGCGGATGGCGTACTGCTCGTCGGTGTTCTTCAGGGTGGCGCCGAGGTAGTAGCCGAGGAAGATCGCCGCCTGGAGGGAGCTCTCCATGTAGACGGCGTTCGGCATGTGCGGGTACGAGTTCTCCTCGTAGTACCAGGCGTCGGCGGGGGAGTCGTACTCGGTCACCATCTCCGAGCCGGGGCCCAGGTCGCCGCGGGTGCCCTTGAGGGACATGACGCGGTCGACGAACTGGAACGCGCCGTTCGGGATGTACGGGGCCCGGCTCGTGCGGTAGACCTCGAACTCCGGGCCCATCGCGATGTCCAGGTCGCCCTTCGCGGCGTGCGCCAGGTGCATCTCGTTGATCATGGCGGCCTCGCCGCTGCGGTTGCGGCGGCCCAGGAACTGCGGGATGCCGCCGGCCTCCGGGCGGTAGGGGGTGCCCGGCTTCTCGCGGACCTGGAGGCCGAGGTTCTTCATCCGGATGACCGGCAGGTCCCCTATGTAGATCAGCACGTCCGCGATGACCGTGGCGCGCGGCAGGAGCGTCAGCTCCATGACCTCGACCTCGTAGCGGATCTGCGTGTGCTTCTGCGTGATCTGGCCGCGGACCTGGACCTCGATCGGGGTGTCCGTGACGCACTGGAAGGCGGCGTCCGGGAGGGTCAGGTGCATGCCCTGGTGCAGGAGGTAGATCTGCAGGAGCTGGACGGCGCCCTCGGCGACGAGGGAGCCGGCGAGCACCGGGTCGTCCGGGAAGTGGCACTCGAAGTACCAGGCGTCGGGCTGGAGGTTCTTCACCGCGCTGAGCGTGCCGAGGCCGCGGGGGCCGCCCTTGCGGTCGATGGTGACCTCGTCGACCATGCGCAGCTTCTCGACGGGCAGCCGCAGGGCCGGGTTGATGCCCGGGTCCTGGGCGTGGTCGGGGCCGAACACGTCACCGGGGCGGCCCTGGGCGAGCAGCTCCAGGTCCTCGGCGGTCAGGTGGTTCTTGTCGGTGTAGGCGAGCGGCTTGAAGTACCCCTTGGGCAGGGCGGCCCGCTCGGCCTTCTCCTTGTCGGTCATGACGACGCCGATGGGGGTCTCCAGCTCGGCGGCGCTGAAGAAGCCGGCGCAGGCGTCGTGCAGCTCCAGGATGAGCTCGCCGTCGGCGTAGCACTTGTAGCTGAAGAAGAAGAGCGTGGTGTCGCCGTTGTGCACGAACCGGTCGATGGAGATGTCGTACTTGAGGGTCTGGCCGACGCGCGGCAGGTTCCCGCGGAAGACCAGCGTGCTGTCGAGGAGGCGGTAGACCCGCTCGCCCTTGTTGCGGAAGTCGATGCCCAGGTAGCTGACCAGCAGCAGGTCGCACTGGCCGGCCTCGACGGTGACGGCCGGCGGCACGCCCCCGTCGACGGCGTACCAGGCGTCCTCGGGGACGTCGTACTCCGTGGTGATCTTCGCGGGCTTGAACTCGTGCGTGGTACCGGACAGGGCGGTGACCCGGCTGACGAAGTGGTACGGCTCGGCGGGCAGCCGGACGCGCTGGGCGTAGCCGTCGATGACGCCGAACTCCGGGCCGAACACCTTGGCGACGCTGCCGACGGCGAACTCCATCAGGTCCGCCTCGTCCCAGATCACCCCGTCGGCCTTGGGGGCGGGGGCGGCCGGCGGCAGGACGGCACTCGCCTCGACGACGCGCGGCGCGGACGGCTGCGGCGGGGCGGCCGGCGCGGCGGGCGAGGGAGGCGTGGACGGCGCGGCGGGCAGCGCCGCCCGGGCGGGCGCGGCGGGTACGGCGGGCGCGGCGCTCACCGGGGGGACGCCCCCGGCGGTGGCCGGACCGCCCTCCAGCAGGGATTCCGCGCGGCTGAGCGCGGACTCCTGCAGGATGCGCTGGGTCTCCATCACCACCGCGTGGGTGGAGACCATCTGGCGGCGGATGTCGCGGACCAGGTCGGCGGCGGCCGCGGCCGCGTCGCCCGAGGCGGCGGGGGCCTGGGCGGCCTGGGCGGCCTGGGCGGACCGGGACGGCGTACGGCGGGCGGCGGCCCGGGCGGGCGCCGGCGCCGGCAGCGGGGAGCCCTGCCCGGCCGGGG
>NZ_RPSE01000138.1:0-14287 GCF_003949955.1 Streptomyces sp. WAC05292 | reverse complement strand
GGGCGGGGGCCCTCGTAGTGGCCGGTGGGGCGCATGCGGAGCGGGTGCTCCTGGTACTCCTCCAGTGCGTGGGCGATCCAGCCCGCGGTGCGCGCGACGGCGAAGACGGTCTCCCCGGCCTCGGCGGGCATTCCGGTGGAGAGCGTCAGCACCGCCAGGGCCAGGTCCACGTTGGCGTGCGGTCCGCCGCGCCCGGCCGCCGTCGTGGCGACGAGCTCCCGGGCCGCGGCGAGTGCCGGAGCGGCTCCGGGGACGCCCTCCAGCCGCGCGAAGAGTGCCGTGGCCCGCGGGTCCTCGGCCGCGTAGAGCCGGTGCCCGAGCCCGGGGACCGGGCGGCCGGCCCGCAGGTGCTCGGCGACGACGGGTGCGGCCCCGCCGCGCTCCAGGACCTCGGCCAGCGTGCGGTGGGCGAGCCGCCCGGCGGCCCCGTGCAGCGGGCCCTCCAGGACGCCGAGCCCCGCGGACACGGCGGCGTACGGGTGGGCGCGCGCGGAGGCGGCGACCCGTACGGCGAGCGTCGAGGCGGCCAGGTCGTGGTCGATCAGCAGGGCGAGTGCCAGGTCGAGGGCGTCCAGGCCCGCGGGGTCGGGCTCGCGTGCGGTCAGGCGGGTCCACAGGCGCGCCGCGAGCGGGCCTTCCGGAGCGGACGCCGCCGCGCCGGCCGGCTGCGGCGCGCCGGCGGGCCGCGGCGCGGCGGGCGGGAGGGCGTCGACCAGGGTGGGGATCAGGCGCCGGGCGGAGCCGAGCACGGCCTCCTCCGACAGGTCGAAGCGCAGCGGGTCGGTCACCGCCGCGGCGGCGGTCGCGACGCGCAGCCTGTCTGCGGGCCCGCTGTGCTCGGGCAGGGCGGCGACGGCGCGGCGCGCGGCGGCGAGGGCCTCCGGCGGGGCCGTGAAGCGGGCGTTCCGGCGGAGGGTGCCGGTCCACAGCCACTCGGCGGCCTCCTCGTAGGAGTGGCGGGCGGCCAGCTCGGTGGCGTCCACGCCGCGGAACCAGTACCGCTCGGGCTCGATCAGGGTCAGCGAGGTCCGCACGACGGTCTCCCCGCCGACCGGCGGCGCCGCCTCCCGCCGGCTGCGCCGGGCCAGGGCCTCGACCTCGGCGGCGTCGAAGCTGCTGCCCCTGCCCGCCGCGTCGCGGCGGCTCGTGAGCTGGCCGCGGCTGACGTACGCGTACACGGTGGCCGGCTTCACGCCGAGGAGGCGTGCCGCCTCGCGGGTGGTGATCCGCCGTTCGCCCTGCGCCTCGCTCATGACGCACAGGGTACATATATTGATTCAATCAACGTTGACAGTGATTCAATCCATCATGGATGGTCGATGCATGAACACCACCGTCGATGTGCCCCGCGGTCTCGCGGGAGTCGTGGTCACCGAGACCGCCCTGGGCGATGTCCGCGGCCGCGAGGGCTTCTACCACTACCGCCAGTACTCGGCCGTCGAGCTCGCCGAACGGCGCAGCTTCGAGGACGTCTGGCACCTGATGTTCCGCGGCGAGCTGCCGGCCGACGCCGCCGGGCGGGCCGCCTTCGCCGCCGAGATCGCCCCCCTGCGCCGACTGTCGGCCGAGGTCGCCGGCGCCCTGCCCGCACTCGCCCGCGCCACCGCCGCCTCGGGCCCGCTCGCGGGGCTGCGCACCGCTCTCTCCCTGCTCGGCGCCTCCGCCGGCTTCCGCCCGCTCTACGACCTCGCTCCCGAGCGGCGCGCCGCCGACGCGCTGGCGGCCTGCGCCGCCGTACCGACCCTGCTCACGGCGCTGTACCGGCTCGGCCGGGGACTGGAGCCGGTCGCCCCGCGGGACGACCTGCCGTACGCCGCGAACTACCTGTACATGCTCACCGGGCAGGAGCCGGACCCGGCCGCGGCCCGCGCGATCGAGCAGTACCTCGTCTCCACCGTGGACCACGGCTTCAACGCCTCCACCTTCACCGCCCGGGTGATCGCCTCCACGGGCGCGGACGTCGCCGCCTGCCTCACCGGGGCGATCGGCGCGCTCTCCGGCCCCCTCCACGGCGGCGCCCCCAGCCGGGCCCTGGACACCCTCGACGCCATCGGCACCGCGGACCGCATCGAGCCGTGGATCCGCGAGCGGGTCCTCGCGGGCGACCGGATCATGGGCTTCGGCCACCCCGTCTACCGCACCGAGGACCCGCGCTCGCGCATGCTCCGCGGGATCGCCCTCGGCTTCGGCGGCCCGCTCGTCGACTTCGCCGTACAGGTGGAGAGCCACGTCGAGCGGATCCTCGCCGAGCTCAAGCCCGGCCGCGAGCTCCACACGAACGTCGAGTTCTACGCGGGCGTCGTCATGGAGCTGTGCGGGCTGCCGCGCGCGATGTTCACGCCGACGTTCTGCGCGGCCCGCGTGGTCGGCTGGAGTGCGAACGTGCTGGAGCAGGCGGCCGATTCGAAAATCATCCGTCCGGCGGCGCGCTACGCCGGGCCGACGCCGCCCCGGCCGGTTCCGGCCCCCGCCTGAGTACGATCGGCGGGGTGAACAGCAGGCAGCCCGACCGGTCCGACACCCGCACTCCGATCCCTGTCGTCGTCCTCGCCGGATTCCTCGGGTCCGGCAAGACGACGCTGCTCAACCACCTCCTCACCCACCGCGGCGGCACCCGCATCGGGGTCGTGGTCAACGACTTCGGCTCCATCGAGATCGACGCGATGTCGGTGGCCGGCCAGGTCGGCGACTCCATGGTCTCCCTCGGCGGCGGCTGCCTGTGCTGCGCGGTCGACGGCAGCGAGCTCGACGCCTACCTGGAGAAGCTCTCCGATCCCGTCCACCGGATCGACGTGATCGTCATCGAGGCGAGCGGCCTGGCCGAGCCGCAGGAGATGATCCGCATGCTCGCCGCCAGCGAGAACCCGGCCATCCGCTACGGCGGGCTGGTGGAGGTCGTGGACGCGGCCGAGTTCGACGCGACCCGCGCCCGGCACCCGGAGACCGACCGCCACCTCGCCGCCGCCGACCTGGTGGTGCTCAACAAGACCGACCGCGTCGACGCCGCGGAGCGCGCCCGCATCGAGGCCGAACTGGCCGCACTGTGCCCGGGGATCCCCCTGGTCGCCGCCGACCACGGGCGCATCGACCCCGAGCTGCTCTTCGACCGCCGCCCGTGGACCGAGACGCGGGGACAGCTGTCCTTCGAGGACCTGATCGCCGAGGCACGGGACGGCCGCGCGGACGGAAGCGGCCCCACCGACCACACGGGCCACGCGCACACGCAGTACGAGAGCACGGAGTTCGTCTCCGAACAGGCCCTCAGCCCCCGCCGGCTGATCGACTTCCTCGACCGGCGCCCCGCCGGCCTCTACCGGATCAAGGGCTTCGTGTACTTCGGCGTCCCCGGGCACGAGGAGCGCTACGAGGTCCACGCCGTCGGCCGGTTCCTGCGCTTCGCACCCGGACCCTGGGGGCGGGGCGAGCCCCGGCTGTCCCGCCTCGTCCTGATCGGGTCCGGCACCGACGGGGCCGCCCTGCTGCGGGAACTCGACGCCTGCCGCGAGCCGGCCCCGCAGAACGCCGGACCCGAGGCGATGTGGGGCATCCTCCGCTACGTCGCCCGCCCCGCCGGCCCCGGGCCGGAAGCGGACGTCCCCGCCGAAGACCCCCCGCCCACCGACCCCGAGGACGCCTCCGCTCCCGCGGAGGCGTGAGCCGTACGGGTCTCAGGCCACCTCGACGCCGTGGTCGGCGAGGAGGGCAGCGAGGCCGTCGCCGTAGCCCTTCCCGCCCGCCACGAAGTCCCAGTCGCCGTTGGTGCGGCGGCGGAAGGAGCCCAGGACCAGCGCGGTCTCGCCCGGGCGGCCGTCCGAGACGTCGAGACGGCCCAGCTCGGCGCCGCCGGCCGCGAGGAGGCGTATGCGGGCGCCGGTGAACCCCGTCAGATCGGCGTGCGGGTCGGCCTCCGGGTCGACCGCGGCGACGAGGACCAGCCGGTCCGCGGCCTGCGGCAGCCCGTCGAACGAGACGGCCAGGGCGGCCTTGTCCGGCGCCGTGTGCGGGTGGGCCCGCACCGCACCGTCGGGGGTGCGCGGGTTGTTGTAGAACACGAAGTGGTCCTCGCTCAGCACCCGGCTGCCCTGGCAGACCAGCGCGCACACGTCCAGGGCCACCGGGCCGGACCAGGACATCCCCAGGACGTTGTGGTCCGCCGGGGCTTCGGACCCCGCCTCGGGCCCGGACCCCGCCCCGGCCGCCCCGGGGCGTGCCGCCGGTGCCGCGGGTGCGGCCGCCGCCGGACCGTCGGCCGGGCCGAGCCGGCCGCGCAGCCCGTGCTGGTGCAGCAGCTCCACCAGGGCCGGCCCGGGAACCAACTCCAGCGGCTTGCCGTTGGCAAAGGTGTACGAACCCGGCCCGAAGGAGGCAGTCGTGACGAGCACGCCCTTGTTCGCCCCCTTGTCCTGCACCGTGCCGTACAGATCGCGCACGGCCGTCGGCGGCACCGTCCTGCGGTAGCGCTTGACCTGCACCACGATCCGGCCGCCCCGGATCGGGGCCGGGTCCAGCGCCTCCACGTCGACACCGCCGTCGTTCGACCGCTGCGTCGTCACCGCCTCCATGCCCATCGCCCGGAACAGCTCCGCGACCAGGTTCTCGAAGTCGATCGGGTCCATCGCGAACAGGTCCGGCTCGTCGTCGTCCGCGCCCCCGCCGTGGCTGACGACGCCGCCGCCGACCTCGTCGGGCCGGCGCCCGGGCCGGACCGCCGTGCGCTGGTCGGGGCGCGCCGACAGCTGCCCGCCGAGCCCCGACACCAGGCAGTCCACGGCGCTGACCTGCTCCAGCCGCAGCCCCGCGAAGGCGCTGCGCGCCGCGGAGACGGTGGCGAGCACGAACCGCGCCTCCCGGCCCGTCGCGGGGTCGTGGCAGTCGACGAAGCCGTTGACGGTGACGGAGTCCAGGGCGCCGAACTCGTCCGCGGCGTACAGCTCCCGCAGGACCAGCAGCATGCACTGCGCCAGCACGTCCCGGTACAGGGCCCGCCGCTCCGTCACCGGACGCGGCTTGACCTTGTCCTGGTCGGTGCTGGGCAGGTACTGCACCGCCCTGGCCTCGGGCACCACCGTGTAACCGGGCAGCTCCCAGTCCAGGACCAGCTCGCGCGCGGCGGGGTCGTAGGCGGCGGCCACCTGCCTGGGCAGCGCCTCGGGCCAGGCCGTGGAGGCGTACAGGGCGGCGGAGAAGTACTCGACCGCGGCCTCGGCGCTGCCCGCGCGCAGGGCGTCCGCCAGCTCGGCCAGCCCGCTGTTGTGCTCGCGGACCCCGGCGAGCTGCTCGGCCGCCCACCGGTCGTACTGCTGCCGGTACGCGGCGAGCTGCTGCTGCCGCCGGGCCTCCGCGGCGGTCGCGGCCTGCCAGGCCTCGGTGTACCGGGCGTGGGCGTCGCGCTCCGCCTGCGCCCGGTGCTGCGAGCCGAGGGTCCAGCCGCTGCTCTGCCGCCGGAAGTCCTCCAGGCGCGGGAGCGGTACGGGCTGGGCCAGCGCGCCGGGATCGAAGGGGGCCACCTGCTCGGGACGGACCAGCGAGGCCATCCGGAACGCCGGCGCGCGGCAGCCGGCGACCAGCAGCCCCTTGAGGGCGGCGACCTCGGCGTCGAGGGCGGCGGTGCGGCGCAGGGCCTCGGCCTCGCGGTACTGGCGGTGGCTGCGGTTCGCCTCCCGCTCGTAGACCCGCTGCCGGCGCTCGGCCTCCCGCTGCTGGACCAGCTGCGTCTGCTGCTGCCGCCGCTGGGCCTCGGCCCAGGTCCCGATCAATCCGCCCGACCGACGACTCATCAGCTGTGAACTCCCCCCACAACGCCCGTAGGGAAAACACTAGTCGGCAATCGGGTGGTACGTCCCCCGGCCCGTACCACCCGAATGCCGGCCTCCGTCCCCGGAAGGGACGGCCTACAGTGCGGAGCCCGCCACCACGGAGACCGCGGCCGGCAGGGCGGTGCCCGAGCCGTCGCGCCGCGGGTCGACGGCCGGCAGTGCGGCGGGGGCGCCGTTCGCCGCGGCCGCCCTCGCCGGGGCGTTGCCCGCCCAGGCGAAGGTCAGCAGCTCCTCGCCCTTGAGGAACCGCTGGCAGCGGACGCCGCCGGTGGCCCGGCCCTTGCGCGGGTACTGGTCGAACGGGGTCATCTTCCCGGACTGCACCGAGTCGTCGAGGGTGCCGCGGGAGCCGGCCACGGTGAGCACCAGTGCGTCCCGCGCCGGGTCCACCGCCGAGAAGTGGATCACCTTGGCTCCGGCGCCGAGCTTGATGCCGGCCATGCCGCCGGCCGGCCGCCCCTGCGGGCGCACCTGCGAGGCGGGATAGCGCAGCAGCTGGGCGTCGTCGGTGATGAAGACGAGGTCCTCCTCGCCGGTGCGCAGCTCGACCGCGCCGACGATCCGGTCGCCCTCCTTGAGGGTGATGACCTCCAGCTCGTCCTTGTTCGCCGGGTAGTCGGGCACGACGCGCTTGACCACGCCCTGCTCGGTGCCGAGCGCGAGCCCCTGGGAGGACTCGTCCAGGGAGGTCAGGCAGACGACCTGCTCGTCCGGGGCGAGCCCGGAGAGGAACTCCGACAGCGGCGCCCCGCCGGCCAGGTTCGGCGCGGCGTGCGTGTCGGGGAGCTGCGGCAGGTCGATCACCGCCAGCCGCAGCAGCCGGCCGTGCGAGGTGACCGCGCCGACGTCGCCGCGGGCCGTCGCCGCGACCTGGGAGACGATCAGGTCGTGCCGGGCGCGCGGGGCGCCCTCCTCCGCCACGACCGGATCCCCGGTCGCCGTGCGCGCCAGCAGGCCCGTCGAGGACAGCAGGACCCGGCACGGGTCGTCCGCGACCTCCAGCGGCACCGCCGCGACGGCGGTGCCCGCGGACTCCAGCAGGACCGTGCGGCGCTCGGTGCCGAACTTCTTGGCGACCGCCGCCAGCTCGGAGGAGACCAGCTTGCGCAGCTCCGCGTCCGATTCGAGGATCCGGGTCAGCTCCTCGATCTCGGTGGTGAGGCGGTCGCGCTCGGCCTCCAGTTCGATCCGGTCGAAGCGGGTGAGCCGGCGCAGCGGGGTGTCGAGGATGTACTGGGTCTGGACCTCGCTCAGCGAGAAGCGCTCCATGAGCCGCTCCTTCGCCTGCGCCGAGTTGTCGCTGTCCCGGATGATCCGGATGACCTCGTCGATGTCGAGGAGGGCGACCAGCAGGCCCTCCACGAGGTGGAGCCGGTCGCGCCGCTTGCCGCGGCGGAACTCGCTGCGCCGGCGCACCACGTCGAAGCGGTGGTCGAGGTAGACCTCCAGCAGCTCCTTCAGGCCCAGCGTCAGCGGCTGGCCGTCGACCAGGGCGACGTTGTTGATGCCGAAGGACTCCTCCATCGGCGTCAGCTTGTAGAGCTGCTCCAGGACGGCCTCCGGGTGGAAGCCGTTCTTGATCTCGATGACCAGGCGCAGGCCGTGCGAGCGGTCGGTGAGGTCCTTGACGTCGGCGATGCCCTGGAGCTTCTTCGCGCCCACCAGGTCCTTGATCTTCGCGACGACCTTCTCCGGGCCGACCGTGAAGGGGAGTTCGGTGACGACCAGGCCCTTGCGGCGGGCCGTCACGTTCTCCACGGAGACCGTCGCGCGGATCTTGAAGCTGCCGCGGCCGTTCTCGTACGCGTCCTTGATGCCCGACAGGCCCACGATCCGGCCGCCCGTGGGCAGGTCCGGGCCGGGGACGAAGCGCATCAGCGCCTCCAGGTCCGCCTGCGGGTAGCGGATCAGGTGGCGCGCGGCCGCGATGACCTCGCCCAGGTTGTGCGGCGGCATGTTCGTCGCCATGCCGACCGCGATCCCGGACGCGCCGTTGACCAGGAGGTTCGGGTAGGCGGCGGGGAGGGCGACCGGTTCGCGCTCCTGGCCGTCGTAGTTGGCCTGGAAGTCGACGGTGTCCTCGTCGATCGACTCCGTCATCAGTGACGTGGCGTCCGCCATGCGGCACTCGGTGTAGCGCATGGCGGCCGGCGGGTCGTCGTTGCCCAGCGAGCCGAAGTTGCCGTGCCCGTCGACCAGGGGGAGGCGCATCGAGAACGGCTGCGCCATGCGCACGAGGGCGTCGTAGATCGACGCGTCGCCGTGCGGGTGCAGCTTGCCCATGACCTCGCCGACGACGCGGGCGCACTTCACGTACCCGCGGTCGGGGCGCAGGCCCATCTCGCTCATCTGGTAGACGATGCGCCGGTGCACCGGCTTCATGCCGTCGCGGGCGTCGGGCAGGGCGCGGGAGTAGATCACCGAGTACGCGTACTCGAGGAAGGAGCCCTGCATTTCGTCGACGACGTCGATGTCGAGGATGTTCTCCTCGAAGTCCTCCGGCGGCGGGGTCTTCGTGCTGCGGCGGGCCATCGCTGCGCGGCTCCTTAACCAAGAAAAGGGATGTGCTGGGGGTCTGGCTGGGCGGTCTGGCTGGATCTGGTGGAAGGGGCTGACGGGGGTCGTCGCGGACCATTGTGTCCCGACGCACCGACAGGCCCGACTCCGACCCGGGTACCGGCCGGGAACTTCTCCGGCGCCCGGCGCGCTTGCATACAGTGGCAGGTCTGACGGAATTCTCTGCATCGCGATCGAAGGGACCACATGCCCATGGGTCACACGGCCACAGCCCAGGCCGGCTCCGGCGGCCTGACAGCGACCGAGCACCGGCTGGCCAACGGCCTGCGCGTGGTGCTCTCCGAGGACCACCTGACCCCGGTCGCGGCGGTCTGCCTGTGGTACGACGTCGGCTCGCGCCACGAAGTCAAGGGACGCACCGGCCTGGCTCACCTCTTCGAGCACCTGATGTTCCAGGGCTCCGCGAGCGTACCGGGGAACGGCCACTTCGAGCTCGTCCAGGGCGCCGGCGGCTCCCTCAACGGCACGACGAGCTTCGAGCGCACCAACTACTTCGAGACCATGCCGGCCCACCAGCTGGAGCTGGCGCTGTGGCTCGAAGCCGACCGGATGGGCTCGCTGCTGGCCGCCCTGGACGAGGAGTCCATGGAGAACCAGCGCGACGTCGTCAAGAACGAGCGCCGCCAGCGCTACGACAACGTCCCGTACGGCACCGCCTTCGAGCGGCTGACCGCCATGGCCTACCCCGAGCCCCACCCCTACCACCACACGCCGATCGGCTCGATGGCCGACCTGGACGCGGCCTCGCTGGAGGACGCGCGCGCGTTCTTCCGCACCTACTACGCGCCCAACAACGCGGTGCTGTCGGTCGTCGGCGACATCGACCCGGATCAGACGCTCGCCTGGATCGAGAAGTACTTCGGCACCATCCCCGCCCACGACGGCAAGCAGCCCCCGCGCGACGGCACGCTGCCCGACACCATGGGCGGCCAGCTCCGCGAGGAGATCACCGAGGACGTCCCGGCCCGCGCCCTGATGGCCGCCTACCGGCTGCCCCACGACGGCACCCGCGACTGCGACGCCGCCGACGTGGCGCTGACCGTCCTCGGCGGAGGCGAGTCCTCCCGCCTGCACAACCGCCTCGTCCGCCGCGACCAGACGGCCGTCGCGGCCAGCTTCGGCATGCTCCGCCTCGCCGGCGCCCCCTCGATGGGCTGGCTGGACGTGAAGACCTCCAGCGGCGTCGAGGTGCCCGCCATCGAGGCAGCCGTGGACGAGGAGCTCGCCCGGTTCGCCGCCGAGGGCCCCACGGCCGAGGAGATGGAGCGCGCCCAGGCCCAGCTGGAGCGCGAGTGGCTGGACCGGCTGGGCACCGTCGCCGGCCGGGCGGACGAACTGTGCCGCTTCGCGGTCCTCTTCGGCGACCCGCAGCTGGCACTGACCGCCGTGCAGCGCGTCCTCGACGTCACCGCCGAGGAGGTGCAGGCCGTCGCCGCGGCCCGGCTGCGCCCCGACAACCGCGCGGTGCTCGTCTACGAGCCCCTCGCCGCCGACGACTCCGACGCGAACGAGAACGAGAACGAGGGGGCGGAGCAGTGAGCGACACCGCAGCCGTCACGATGACCTTCCACCCGCGGCCCGCTGCCGGGCAGCCCAAGCCGTGGGCGTTCCCCGCCCCCGAGCGGAGCGCCCTCCCCAACGGCCTGACCGTGCTGCGCTGCCACCGGCCCGGCCAGCAGGTCATCGCGGTCGAGGTGAACCTCGCCGCACCGCTGGACGCCGAGCCGGAGGGGCTGGACGGCGTCGCCACCATCATGGCGCGCGCCCTGTCCGAGGGCACCGACAAGCACTCCGCCGAGGAGTTCGCCGCCGAGCTGGAGCGCTGCGGAGCCACCCTCGACGCGCACGCCGACCACCCCGGCCTGCGCGTCTCCCTGGAGGTGCCGGCCTCCCGGCTGGCCAAGGCCCTCGGCCTGCTCGCCGAGGCGCTGCGCGCGCCGGCCTTCGCCGACAGCGAGGTCGACCGCCTCGTCCGCAACCGCCTGGACGAGATCCCGCACGAGCTGGCCAACCCGCAGCGCCGCGCCGCCAAGGAGCTCTACCGGCAGCTCTTCCCGGCCTCCCTGCGCATGTCCCGCCCGCGCCAGGGCACCGAGGAGACCGTCGCCCGGATCGACTCCGCCGCCGTCCGCGCCTTCTACGAGGCGCACGTGCGCCCCGCGACGGCCACCGCGGTGATCGTCGGCGACCTGGCCGGCATCGACCTGGACGCCCTCCTGGCCGACACCCTGGGCGCCTGGACGGGCGACGCGGGCCAGGCCCGCCCCGTGCCCCCGGTCGAGTCCGACGACACCGGCCGCGTCGTCATCGTCGACCGGCCCGGCGCCGTCCAGACCCAGCTGCTGATCGGCCGCACCGGCCCCGACCGGCACGACCGGGTGTGGGCCGCGCAGGTGCTCGGCACGTACTGCCTGGGCGGCACCCTCACCTCGCGCCTGGACAAGGTGCTGCGCGAGGAGAAGGGGTACACGTACGGCGTGCGCGCCTTCGGCCAGGTGCTGCGCTCCACCGCCGACGGCCGGGGCGCCTCGATGCTCGCCATCAGCGGGTCGGTGGACACCCCCAACACCGGTGCGGCGCTGGAGGACCTCTGGAAGGTGCTGCGGACGCTGGCCGAGGGCGGTCTGACGGATGCCGAGCGGGACGTCGCGGTGCAGAACCTGGTGGGCGTGGCCCCGCTGAAGTTCGAGACGGCCGCGGCCGTCGCCGGCACCCTCGCCGACCAGGTCGAGCAGGAGCTCCCCGACGACTACCAGGCGCAGCTGTACGCCCGGCTGGCGGAGACGGGCACCGTCGAGGCCACCACGGCCGTGGTGCAGGCCTTCCCGGTGGACCGGCTGGTGACCGTGCTCGTCGGTGACGCCGCGCAGATCGAGGGCCCGGTGCGCGCGTTGGGCATCGGAGAGGTGACCGTCGTCGGCAACTGACGGGCAACTCCCCGAGGGCCCCGGCGGCTTGTCCGCCGGGGCCCTTTGTGTCCGGATTTGCTGCGGAGGTTGCCCGTATGCGGTGTGGCGTGCGCAACAAAAGGCCGTGACCATTTGGTGATTGACTGATGATCCGCCTAGCGTCGGCCGTGCTGTCCGTCAGTTGATACGCGCCGCACCCGCGGCACCGGGCAGCGATCGCCGAGTCCCCGTACGGCGCGAGCCAGGGGAGCCGGGGACCCACACGTCCCTTGGGGTGAATCGGGCCGCCTCGCAAGAGGTGCCCGTAGGAGACCTTCCTGCTCCGAACCCGTCAGCTAACCCGGTAGGCGAGAGGGAAGGAAAGGATCAGCCTCTCCATGGCCTTTGGCAGCCGTGCCGCCGGCAAGCACCGTGGTTCCAGCCGTCTGAGCCGCAAGACCGCCGGATACGCCGGCGTCGCCGCCCTCGCCACCACCGGCGTGGTGGGCACCCTCGCCGCCCCGGCCTTCGCCGCGTCGGACAAGGGCCCCTCCATGGAGGACACCGGTCTGAACGCGGTCGTCACCGCCGAGGACGTCGCCGGCCAGATCGAGGCCCAGGCCGACGCCCAGCGGGCCGCCGCCGAGGCCGCCGCCCTGAGGGCGCAGGCCGAGGCCGACGCGAAGGCGCGCGCCGCCGAGGCCAAGCAGAAGGCCGAGGCCAAGGCCAAGGCCGAGCGCGAGGCCGCCGAGCGCGCCGCCCGCGAGGAGGAGCGCAAGCGCCTCAACACCTTCGTCTCCCCGCTCGCCGGCTCCTACGTCAGCACCCAGTACCGCGCCGGCGGCGGCATGTGGTCCTCCGGCAGCCACACCGGCATCGACTTCCACGCCGACGAGGGCTCCGTCGTCCGCGCCGTCGGCGTCGGCACCGTCGTCGAGGCCGGCTGGGGCGGCGCCTACGGCAACAACGTCGTGATCCGGCACGCCGACGGCACCTACACCCAGTACGGCCACCTCAACTCGCTGAGCGTCTCGGTCGGCCAGCAGGTCACCCCGGGCCAGCAGATCGGCCTCTCCGGCTCCACCGGCAACTCCAGCGGCCCGCACCTGCACTTCGAGGCCCGCACCGGCGCCAAGTACGGCTCCGACATCGACCCGATCGCCTACCTGCGCAGCCACGGCGTCAGCCTCTGACCCGCGCAGCAGCCTTCCGCGAAGGCCCCGGCTCACCGAGCCGGGGCCTTCGCGCTGCCGCCCGCCGATTTCCGGCCGCCGCACACCGGCCGAAATACCGCCGATTTCCTGCCGCCCTCGGAAAACGGCGGGAATTGCCATAGAGTTTCCGTACGATCCGCGCGGCCGCGGCATCGGTGCCGGCAATCGGAAAAAAACAGGGCGGAGGTCCGGTCTTGCGTATTCCCGCGCACGCGGTGTGCACTGCGATCCGCGACGACATCGTCTCCGGGGCGTTCGAACCGGGCGCCAGGCTCACCGAGGAGCAGCTGGCCCGCCGGTACGGCGTCTCGCGCGTCCCGGTCCGCGAGGCGCTGCGGACCCTGGAGTCGGAGGGCTTCGTGACCAGCCGGCGGCACGCGGGCGCCTGCGTCGCCGAGCCGACCGAGCAGGAGGCCGCCGACCTCCTGGAGATGCGGATGCTGTTGGAGCCGCTCGCGGCCGCCAGGGCCGCGCGGCGGCGCACCGAGGGCCACCTGAAGGTGCTGCGCGGCCTGGTCAGGCTCGGCCAGGAAAGGGCCAGGGGCGGGCAGGGCGAGGACCTGCGGGCGCTGGGGAGCTGGTTCCACGAGACCCTCGCCCAGGCCTCCGCCAGCCCCGGGCTGATCGCCCTCCTCACGCAGATGCGCCACAAGGTCGCCTGGATGTACGCCGTGCAGGCGCCGGAGCGGCCCGTGGAGTGCTGGGCGGAGCACGGTGCCATCACGGACGCGGTGGCCCGGGGCGACGCGGAGCGGGCGCGGGCGCTGACCGCCGGCCACGCCGAACACACCGCGGGCGCCTACCGGCTGCGCGTGAGGACTTCGCAACCTGCCGTAAACACGGCGAGCCGCTCCTTTTAACGGCGGCGCCGTAGAAATACCGGTAAGAAAGCCGGGACCTCCGACGGGCCGCGCGTTTTCCGTGCCGCTTTTAGGTCGGAGATCGGGCTCCCTGCGCATTTCCGTGCATTCGGCGAAGCGTTTTTCCGCGCGCATTCCCGTATCCCGCCTCCCGTACCCCGATTCCGGTACGCGCGTGTGCGTATCCGCGAACGACGAAGCCGCGGCGCCCGAGCATCGGCGGCCGCGGCTTCGCGCGAACCGGGGTGGAACCCGAAGGGTCAGACGGTCTCCGGAAGCTCCTCGAGGCCCTCGGCGACCAGCTTCGCGAGGCGGTCCAGCGCCGCCTCCGCGCCCTCGGCGTCCGACGCGAGGACGATCTCCTCGCCGCCCTGGGCGCCCAGGCCCAGCACCGCGAGCATGGAGGCGGCGTTGACGGGGTTCCCGTCCGCCTTCGCGATGGTCACCGGGACGCCCGAAGCGGTCGTCGCCCGGACGAAGATCGAGGCGGGACGAGCGTGCAGGCCCTCGGCCCAGCCGACGTTGACGCGGCGCTCTGCCATGGTGATGCCCTTCAGGTTCTGACGGTTGTCTAGACCACTATCTCACGAGGTTTCCCGTGCCCGGACCGCCGCCGGCCCCGGTCTCTTCCGTCCGATCTACCCGGTATTGCCCCATTTCGCACCTCTCCGGCGGACCGCACCGCGCAGGAGCCCCCCCCCCCCCCCCCTACCCGGCCCCCCTCCCCTCGCCCTCCCGCCCGCCCCCCTCCCCCTCCCCCCCGCCGCCCCCCCCCCCCCCCCCCCCCCCCCCCCCCCCCCCCCCCCCCCCCCCCCCCCCCCCCCCCCCCCCCGCCCCCCCCCCCCCCCCCCCCCCCCCCCCCCCCCCCCCCCCCCCCCCCCCCCCCCCCCCCCCCCCCCCCCCCCCCCCCCCCCCCCCCCCCCCCCCCCCCC